>NZ_JBKXNW010000018.1:0-23761 GCF_047012705.1 Pseudoruminococcus sp.
CATCGAAGCCCGGAAACCGGAGTTTCGGACGCTTCTCAAGACCGTTACTTGAGGATACATTTGCCATAATTATTTGCCCTCCACATCAAAGGGGAAATCAAGTCCCAGCTCATCGAAAAACGGTTTCAGTTGTGCGTCGATGCCTTTGATTTCAGCCTGAATATTGCGGATTTCTGCTGCAACAGCATTGAGGTCGATTTCCTCTTCCGGCTCAAAGGTATCAACATAGCGAGGAATGTTCAGATTGAATCCGTTCTCTTCAATCTCCTGCATAGTGGCAACATGGGCGTACTTATCGACATCCACACGATGCTCGTAGGTTTTGACGATCTTATCAATGTCGCACTCACGGAGGATATTCTGATTCTTTCCGGCTTCAAAGTCGTTGGACGCATCAATGAAGAGGATGTTATCAGAGTTGCCGTTGCGCTCCCTCTTGAGGACAAGAACACATACCGGAATGCCCGTGCCAAAGAAAAGGTTTGCAGGAAGACCGATAACAGCGTCCAGCACATTCAGCTTTTGGATCAGGTGCTTACGGATCACTTCTTCGGCTGCGCCCCGGAACAGAACGCCGTGAGGCAGCAGGACAACAGCTCGTCCGTCTTCGTCCATGTGGTAAACCATGTGCTGCACAAAAGCAAAGTCAGCCTTGCTCTTAGGCGCAAGTTTGCCGTATTCATTGAAACGCTCGTCCTCCATGAAGTGCATATCAGCAGACCAATTTGCAGAATACGGAGGATTTGCAACCTGAACACGGAACTTCATGTCTCCGAAGTAGTCATGCTCAAGCGTATCGCCATTGTAGATATTGAAGTTGCGATACGGGATGCCGCGAAGGATCATGTTCATTCGGGCAAGGTTATAAGTGGTCGAGGTCAATTCCTGACCGTAGTAGTTACGCACATTTGCATAGTTCTTGAGGCGAAGCAGCAGAGAGCCGGAACCGCAAGTCGGATCGGCTGCGTCCTTAACATCGGTTAAGCCAAGACAAGCAAGGCGGCACAGCAGCTCGGCAGGACCCGAAGGTGTGTAGAACTCACCGGCTTTCTTACCGGCTGTGGCAGCGAATTGACCGATTAGGTACTCGTAGGCATTGCCCAACACATCAATCTTCGTGTCATCCACGCTGAAATTGATCTCGTCCAGCGAAGCAATGATTTTCGCCATGACAGCACTTCTATCTTTAACGGTATGCCCCAGCTTCGTAGAATCGAGCTGCATATCGGAGAACAATCCGTCAAAGTCTTCCTGCGAATCGTTGCCAATAGTGGATTCCATCAGAGCGTTGATTGCTTTCTGCAAGAACTCAATGTCGAAGGAACGGTTCTCAACCATCTTGACCATCTTGCGGAACAAATACTCCGGTTCGATGATATAGCCGAGGTCACGCAGAGCTTCTTCTACGATGGCAGCCTTGTATTCTTCGTCATTCCAAGCATCCTCGTAGCTGATATTATCGTCTTTGAGAAGATTAACCATGTACTTCTCGGTCTTGTCGGAGAGGTAGTAATAGAAGATCATGCCCAAGATATAGTTCTTGAACTCGTATGCCTCCATGTTACCTCTCAGGGCATTTGCCATCGCCCATAGTTTGTTGCAAAGCTCTTTCTGGTGAGCCTGAATAGAATTATCCATTGTTCTCTCTCCTTATTGGTATTTCTCAGTGTGCTGCCGGATAAATTCGACGATCCGGTTGACCAAAGACCTCTTCTTGAGCAGCGGCATGGGCTTCTCAATGCGGTCACGGATGTTTCCTGCATCCATTGTGCCTGAAAACTCATACTCAGAGATGATGTCCGTCAGCATGGAGGAATCAATATCCTCAGTCTTTGCGAAAGCAACGATCTCTTCTCGTTTCGCTTCATTTTCAAAGTCGTTGTATGCAGCGTCAATCTCATCCGCACTTTCAAGACCAACAACGACACGATCCAAGAACGCTTGAAGAATTTCAACCTTGCGAAGCAACTGCGGATTATCCGTCCTGCTCAATTCTTCCTTGATGTGCTTGATGTCGTAGTCCTTCTGCTTCTTGTCATCAAAGTGGATGTTGCGTATCAAGTTCATGATATAGGCAACATTGATACGGTCACTCTCCATGATCTCAATGCAGAAGTCCACATCATTCAGGACAGATACGACTTCTCGATCGGTTTTTTGCCGGGAGTAAAGCATCAGATACTTGCTCTTGTAGTCCTGATACTCCTGCTCGGACATGATGAGCGCATCCTGATCAAAGCTGAACTCAATGAATGTCTGCAAAGATTGGAGGTATTTTGTCAGCTCACGGAAAGTGATGACAAATTTCTTCTGGTCATCCTCGCTCTGCATGGTATCGACGGACTCAGGGTAGAGTGCCACTTCCTTGAGCTTCATAACCATTTCATTGAACTTCTCAACAAAATACTGATAGCCCGGAACGACAATGCCGGAGGTGTCCTGACTCTTGGAGAAGAGCGTCAGTGCGTCATCTGTCCGTTTCTTGAGGTTGCGGTAGCAAATGATGATACCAAACGGTTTCGTTTCTTTCTCGACACGGTTCGTGCGAGAATAGGCTTGCAACAGATCATGATACTTCAAATCCTTGTCCACATACAGCACAGAGAGTTGCTTGCTGTCAAAGCCGGTCAGGAACATATTCACGACGATGAGAATGTCCAGCGACTTTGTTTTCTTTCCTTTGACTCGATCTGAAATGTCCTTGTGATACGCGGAGAAGGTGTCGGTAGAGAAATTCGTCCCGTACATCTCGTTATAGTCCTTGATGATACGCTCCAAGGCATCTCGGCTATGCTCATCCTTGCCCTCAGCATCTTCGTTCTGCCCATAGGAGAAGATGCCGCTGATGTTCAGATCGTGTTTGATCTTCTTGAAAATGTCGTAGTATTTGACAAGAGCTTCGATAGAGGAAACAGCAAAGATAGCCGTGTACTGACCATTTCTCGTTTTGGCTTTGTGGTTCTGGACGATGTGGTTTGCAATGAGGGACATTCTCTCATCCGACATATAGAGTTCGCCAACATCAATCGCGTCAGCCAATGTCGGATCGTCCCAGTCAAAATCGCCTTCCATCGTCTTTATGTACTCAATATGGAAACCGAGGACATTGTTATCGAAGATAGCATCCTTGATCAGATAGTTATGCAAACATTCCCCAAACAGCATTTCGGTGGTCTGCGTGATCTTGCCCTCCGTCTTTCCGTTCACTTCAAAACGGGGCGTACCGGTAAAGCCAAAGAACTGCGCTTTCTTGAAATGCCGAACAATATCCTTGTGCATATCTCCGAACTGGCTGCGGTGGCATTCGTCAATGATGAAGACAACCTTTTCGTCACGGTATGCGTCCATTACCTTTTCGTATTGAGGACGCTTAACGGCATTTGCCATCTTCTGCATCGTCGTGACAATGAGCTGCCGGTTCTTATCCTTCATTTGCCGCACAAGAATGTCTGTGCGATCTGTGACATCAACAGAGCCAGCCTCAAACTTGTTAAACTCTTCGGTGGTCTGAGAGTCCAAGTCCTTACGGTCAACAAGGAAGATAACCTTCTTGATATTTGGATTGGCTGCGAGAATCTGAGCAGTCTTAAAGGATGTCAGCGTCTTTCCTGCGCCGGTGGTATGCCAGATATAAGCATTGCGATTTGTGAGCGTAGCCTGTCTTATAAGGGCTTCTACGGCATACACCTGATAGGGGCGCATAACCATCAGAATCTTATCCGTATCGTTCAGGATGGTATAGCGTGTCAGCATCTTGATGATGTGATCCCTTGCCAGAAAAGAGATTGAGAAGTCCTTCAGGTTGGTAATACGGATGTTGTTGAAATCCGTCCAGAAGAAGGCGAGGCTATACATCAAGTCCCTGTCGGAGTTGGCAAAGTATTTGGTATCAACGCCGTTGGAGACAATGAAAAGCTGAATGAAGTGATATAGTCCGTTATAGGAGTGCTTCTTATAGCGCATGACCTGATTGACTGCTTCTCGAATGTCAATCCCCCTGCGCTTTAACTCGACCTGAATCAAAGGCAAGCCATTCACAAGAATCGTTACATCATAGCGGTTGACATACTTGCCTACAACCGTTGTCTGATGTGTAACTTGGAAGATATTCTTGGTGTGATCCTGATCGAAGAAGGAAAGGTAAACCTTCGTCCCGTCCTCACGCTCAAGGACAAACTTGTCTCTCAGAATTTTTGCGCTCTGGAACACGGACTTTCCAAGCATGAGGTTAAAGATACGCTCCCACTCTTTATCGGTGATAGGCGTATCAAGTTTGGGCGCATTGAAGGCTTCAAACTGAACTTTGAAGTTCTCCACCAATGCGTCATAATCAGGAATATCGACTGTGCTGTATTCCTGCTTGTTTAGCTGCTCTATGAATTGTTGCTCAAGAGCCGCTTCGCTCTGGTATGCCATATCTTCATCTCCAATACTTGAGGATCATTTTTGGTTGCCAACCGATCCTCATTTTATTCTATCACGGCTACTGTCCGATATAACGGACTCATTTTCGTCTTATTTCCAATGTCACATCGCCATTATCCGCAATGGACATTTGCATCGTTTTCAAATACTTGTCCACAAACTGTTTCTGTTCCGAAGAACTCATTTCAATTCGAGTCGCTCTTAACGCCTCTGTGAACATCTCGTAGATATTCAGCCGCACCGCCTGATCTATGTAATGATACATCTCTTTGAACAGTGCGCCGATCTTAATATCCTCTGCATTGCCGGAGTAGAAGTCATCAATGTAGCAATAGAATATACCGGCATTGACAAGTGCGTTCTTCAAATCCGATCCGCAGTTTTCGCGCTCTATCATGACAAGGAACCGAGCCTCCGGTAAAGAAGAAATCAGTCCCCAATAGTCGGAGTCGCTGGACACCAAAATAAAGGAATCCACATTGTTTTTGTAATGCTCCTGACAAGTTCGGGCAATCAGCATCACATCGACCAGAGACTTGTTCTGCTTTACCCGTTCGGTCATCATGTGTTCGACCGGGATGTGGGTAAAACTATCCAGAATACGCCAAGCAGATGCACTATGCACATCATCAAACAGGATGATGGATGCTATCTTCTGTGTGTACTGATAGTCAAGATTCTTGAGCGTAGCGCAGAGCTTGTACGGATCAGAGTTTTCACAATCTACCACTACGACAACCTTTTCGCTGCTACCAATAAACTCGTAGATGCTTCCTTTAATGTAACTTCCAGCATCAGAAACTTTACTGTACTCTGTAAAGTAGTCACCGTTCATTTGATAAAGCAGCGTCACGAATTTTTTATCGTTATAGAGCAGATTACCGACATCCTCCGGTTCCCAGTTTATATACATCTGGTAAGGATAAAAGAGCAAGTGAGCGTAATAAATATCTGCTGCTGCTTTTGTCCCTTCCTCTTTCAAGCCATCTGGCATGAGAAAGAGGTTTTTTACATACAGCCAATTCAGCCAAAGAGGAAATAGCTTCTTGCAATTATTGATCCGATCAGAAATCAGCTTGTTTATCTCAACGATATGCTGACTTAGCTTCGTGCTGGACTTCTTTATAAAACTAATGCCATCCGCATTTAGTTGTTGAAGGCTATCCTGCGGCACATATTCCGGCATACTGCTGATTGAGAGATAACTAAACTTCATGCGCTCGTTGATATGCTTGAAGTTCCTTTCAATCGCTGTCCTTATGATACACAAATGACGGATTATCCGTGCCGTTTTGTCTGCATCAAGTTTTTCGTATATCTCTATTTTGGGTGCTTCATGCTCATTATCAAAAATTCGTTTCGGAACACCAATCAAATATGCAACCTTAGAAACAATTTCATAGGTGCTGTCTTTGTAGGTGACTCGATCATCTGTGGGAAACGCCTCCGCTTCAACGAGGGCATTTTTCTCAGTCACAGCATTCTCAAGGACATCCATATATGCTCCTTTCGCTGAGGTATTTTTCTCTACCTATAACAAAATAGCCGCACGAAAACTCGGACCTACTTCTTGCCCGTTCGCACAGCTTCACATATATCTCCAATGTCACAATTCAAATAGTCGCAAATGCGCAGCAGAACAGAGAGAGCTACATCCTCGTTCTTATTGAGCTTACTCATCGTGCCAGGAGACAGCTCTATATCCTTGCGTAAAGTTGATTTTGGGATCTCTCTTTCAATGAGCATGACCCATAATTTCTTATAGCTTATCTTCATAAAAGCACCTCTCTCAAACGCTTATAGTGAGACTCGTTATATTATACACCAAACGCTTCAAATTTTCAATACGATGCTCCAAAAATTCAAAATATATTTCAAGTTCATGGAGCGCATTACGAAGAAGAAAGCCTGAGCCGATTTATTCATACGGCTCAGGCTTTGGTGGTTATTCCAACTCGCTACTTTTGGCTTTTTCATGCTCCTGTGAAAGCGTTGGACTGAGAAAATCATCGACATTTGCCTTCATGGTATCAATCACTTTAGCCTCTTTTTTGAGCCTTGCTCGTTCGTCGTAGAGACGCTGCTGCTCTTCCAAAAGGCGTTGCTGCTCGGCTTGCAGAGACTTCATACTTGGAAGTTTTTCACCATCTTGCATAGCAAGCAATGTACTCTTTGCTGCTTCAAAAACGACAAGCTCTGCCTCGTGCGCAGCTCGAAAACTCTGCTTGTTCTTCGTCTTTGAGTAGGCATCATAGACCGGCTTGAGCTTTTGATAGGTTGAGATATTCTTGATAAGCGGCTGCACCTTTCGGAGCTGCGCTTCAACGACTTTCAAGTCAGCGCCGGTACGCTCATAAGAACTATGGATGTCTTCGACTTTCTTTTCAAGATCGGCATATTGAAGTAGCTCGTTCTCAGTGAGGTAATTGAGCGTTCTGGCGGCTTCTTTGAGGATCTTAATCTTCATAGAATGCTCAAAGCCCTTGCTGTCGATCTGCTTAATTCTGTTTTGAATATCGCTGATGAGAGAGATGTTCTTCCTACCGTTCTGCATCTGCCGTCTGCGGGCATTGCGTCCTTGAATGCGTTCCTTGATCCGGTCCTCGGTGTAGTTATCTCCGATGGTTTTTGCACGGGTGAAACGCTCTTGCCCTTCGGCACGGAAGGAGATGTATTTGCCGGTTTTGATTTCATATCCGGTGTCCTGCATCAGCTTCAAAAACTCATCGTAGTCCTTTGCTGTGACCACACAGCGATCAATGGTCTGCTTGAGTTTTTGCTTCCAACTTGTACCGCGTTTGGCTTCGGTGTATTCCTTGTAGTCCATGCCTTTTCCCTGAGAGGGAGGAATAACTGACAGCCCGTGTTCAGCACATATCTCATCACTGAGATGCCGCATCTCACGATAGGTTTTCTTATTGCTTCGGTACGCATGGAAGTCAACATAGTTGACAGCGTTAAAGATAATATGATTGTGGCAATGCCCCTTGTCGATGTGCGTTGCAATCACATACTCGTACTTTCCCTTGAGCCATTCGTCGGCAAACTGCTTACCGATTTCATGCGCTTGTTCCGGCGTGACTTCATCAACCGCAAAGGATTGGATCAGATGTCGGGCGATCACCTTCGGCATCTGCATTCCTTGTTGAGCAGCAAGATTTCTTGTCCACTCAAATTCCTTCGCTGCGGCATCGCTGGCAGCGCAACCATAGGAAGAGACATAGAGCTGGTCATCTGTTTTCTGCGGATCAAGAATGTATGCGAGAGCCTTGTTCACAGTTCCTCGGATTGGCTTGATTTTAGTAATCGCCATATCTCAGCCTGCCTTTCTTTCAGCTCTGCAACATCGTCCTCATAGAAGTGTCCTGTGGAGTTGATTCGGCGGCAAATGTGGTTGATATTTGCCGCTGCGCGAGATACTGCTGCGGCAAGTTTCTTCTGCTGCGTGTAGTCCACTTTGATGATGTAACCGTCAATCGCCATCTTGCGAAGATACGCTCCCATGTTGTTTGTACCAAGCTGTTTCATCTTTCCTTTGATAATCCGTTTCTCGTCATCTGAAACAAAGAAGAGTATCTGATTTGGTCGTGTTCTGTTTGCCATAAGCGGTTTGTCCTTTCATAAAGATAGAGGGTTTGGGAGACATCCCAACAAGCATTTTCTGGATTAAGGGGAGGGTTTCCTTAATCCGAAATCGCCGTGTGTATATACACCGGCTGTGCTTGCTATTCTCTAAAATCGTAATCTTAGTTGGAAGTCCCCCGTAAAATACCCCTTCGTAATACAACGGACAAATTCCGCGTTTTTGTCTCACGCATAAAAGAAAAAGACGCTCGAAAGCGTCTTTTTAGTATTGTTCAAGCGATGAGAACGCATCACTCTCAATAGTCAGAATGTCATCCATCGGAATCTTCGTGCCGTCCTGCATGGTAATCAGCCGCTCAAAATCATCCAGCTTTTTCACGATGCCTGTTGCTTCAAGATAAGCACCACCGGCTTTTCTCTCATCTGCTTTGAAGTATGTGACTGCTACCTCCGGCTCATCTTCAAGATGCTCCACAAGAAACTGAAACTTCAAATTTAGGTTATGGAGTTCTTCATCATCCAGCTCGATCTTTGTGTCAGTCAGACGCCCGGTTTCTTTGATAGCAGCATCATAACCGGTGAGAGCTGCGAACGGAGAAAACTGAGCTGCACGATCTGACATCGGCATTTGTGGACGAGTGGTAGAGACATGATGTGGAAGGTTGATAATGTCCTCGTATTGATACAATCGGTTGCCTCCTTTGTAAATGCAAGGTCAGATAGATTTTTGAAGGTAAACCATATCTACCAACTGAATACCACACTCAAAAATCGGATGATCATAATTATCTGTAAAAAACTCAGGAATTATATGTGAGCGTACAAATCCGCATTTTTCATAAAACGGAATAGTCAACGGGCTATCACCCGTACCTACTTGCAAAACCTCAAATCGTCCACTGTATTCTCTTGCAATGAAACTGATCAACATTTTCGCATAACCCTTGCCCTGAAACTCAGGCTCCGTAGCAATGTTTTTTATTTCGAGAATGCCGTTTCCTTCATCTGTCACAACACACTCACACTTTACTCCGTTGTCTTCAAGGACATACATTCGTCCTCTATCAAGATAGCGATCTATCATATCTTCCTGCTCGTCAGCTAATAATAGTAAATTCAGATATTCTTTCTTGTTTTCGGTTATCTCTTTTATCATCATCTTTTCCATAGCCATTTTCTTACGCCTTATGTCCACCAATCTGCTCATTGCGGTCCTTTGCGGTTGCGCCTTCCTCCAAGTTCATGCCTTTGAGTATGGCGTTCTTTCCATACTTCTTCTTGATGATGAGCATTGCCTGTTGCATTTTCTTTTCCCGATCCAGCTCTGCTTTTTCGCGCTTTCGTTGTGCTTCTAAGGCAGTGAAATCTGTGAAGAGATCAAGCTGCTCATAGCCTCCGTTTTTCACTGGCGCGTCTGCTTCTGGAACAACATGATTTGCTGTGATATTCAGCCGACGCACAAGAAGATTCTTGTCCACGATCCTATCAAAGAGTTCTGCCGTAGCACACATTATTTTCTTCGTAGATGATGTGTGACCGTCAAGATTGATTGAGCCGTGCGCCTGTTTTGGTATCTGCCGTCCGTAATGGTCTTTTACAACTGTCCCGTGATATTTTCGGCTTCGTTCGGGATCGGTGAGGTTTTCTATATCGTAGCCAACTGTGATGACGATTTGATCTGTCACAAGTCCTTTGTCCACCAAGTCCAGCACGAGAAGATCAGCCATCTCACGGAGGACGAGCTTTGCCTTTTCAGCCTCATAGGGGCAATGCAGGACTTGTCCTGAGCCTAAGCTGTTGGTGCTGGGCTTGTAGGCTTTGATTGCTTCAACCGTGCAAGGCTCCCAGCCCCACGCATGGTCGATCAGCAGTTCTGCGTTCTTGCCGAAAAGTTTGTAAAGCAAGTCCTCATTTTTCGCCGAGCATCGGGCAACATCGCCCATCGTAAACATTCCGTTTTCTTCGAGCTTCTTTGCATAGCCTCTACCGACTCTCCAAAAGTCTGTGAGCGGCTGGTGCGTCCAAAGCTCACGGCGAAACTTCATCTCATCCAACTCTGCAATGCGAACACCGTTTTTATCTGCCGGAATGTGTTTTGCCACAATATCCATCGCAACTTTGCTGAGAAAAAGGTTTGTTCCAATCCCGGCGGTTGCGGTGATACCGGTTGTCTCAAGCACATCCAAGATCATCTTCATCGCAAGGTCATGTGGCGTGAGATGATAGGTGTTCAGATAATCCGTCACATCCATAAACACCTCGTCGATGGAGTAAACCACAATGTCTTCCGGCGCAACATACTTCATGTAGACCTCATATATCCGCGTACTGATCTCCATGTACCGAGCCATTTGCGGCGGTGCGATGATGAAGTCAATCGCAAGCTCAGGATTAGCTTGCAGCTCAGAAAAGAAATGCGATGATCCTTCGAGCTTTCGTTTCGGTGCATCGTGCTGTCTTCCTGCGTTCGCTTCTTTGACACGCTGCTTCACCTCAAACAATCTGCCGCGTCCTGAGATGCCATAACTCTTGAGGGATGGGGTAACAGCAAGGCAAATGGTTTTGTCAGTCCGGCTTTCGTCCGCGACAACAAGGTTTGTGTCCAGAGGATCTAAGCCTCTATCACGGCATTCGACGGAGGCATAGAAGCTCTTGAGGTCGATGGCAATATAGGTGCGTTGTTTCAACTCCTGTGCCTCCTTTTTATCACTGCATCAGTTCGCCAAACTGGAATTTGTATTATTGGTTACTATATTTGGCGGCTTGTTCTTTCCAGTATGCCATAATATTTTCAACCATTGTAATACACTCATTTTTAGCAGTAGTTTCATTATATTCTTGCATATTGCTGAAAATATGTCCGCATGGTTCTAAATCATCATCTTCAAAACCACCACAGACACCAACAAGCCATTTACCAAGCAACGACGCTTTGAATTTGAAAATGTAATAATGCATTTCATTAAAATCAAATTCACCTGCACATTCAATTTTGAAAGGCTTTTTTCCTAATTCATGAGGGTCAGATAACCACTCAATCATTGCTGTTTGTGCTGCGTATAGCTGTTCCTTATTCATTTCCATCTACCTCCAAAAATCCCGATTTGTTTCGTAAATTCTCTTCCCAAACGCATACGATTCCTGCAAACGCTCCGTCCTATCAAAGCGGCATCGGCGTCCGGGCGATCAGAATGACCGCCAGAATCGCGCCCACAAATGCCGATGCTCCTATGGCTGCCAACACCTTTTTGCTGAGTTCCTTCTTTGCGGCTCCGCAGATCAGTGCGGCGCAAGCCATGCAGACAGCCGCAGCAGCAAGTGCAATGCCCAGCGTTTCCCATAGCCAAGAAAGTTCATGTAGGATTTTCATGCGATCATCATCTCCTGTTCGTTAAACTGGAATTTGTCCTTATAAAACATTTACTCCGTAACCGCAATCTTGATCACGCCGTCCAGATGGTTTTCAAAGATGCGGTATGCCTCTTCAATATCTGCAAGAGGGTATCTGTGCGTGATCAGCGGCGTTGTATCGATCTTGCCTTGCTCGATCAGGTTTAGGATTTCCGCGCAGTCGCAGCCATCCACACCTCCGGTCTTAAAGGTCAGATTCTTGCCGTACATATCGGGCAGAGGGAGTGCTTGCGCCTCGTCGTAGAGAGCAACCACCGTCACAACGGCATTAGGTCTGGCACACATCCACGCAAGTTGGAAGGTGTCCTTCGCTCCGGCGACCTCCAGAACCACATCCGCGCCGCCGTGATCCGAGTTGGCGTGGACATAATTCTCACATTCCTCCGGTTGGCAGAGCAGCACATCAGGATAGTGTTCCTTGACAAACTGCACTCTTGCCGGATCTTTCTCGCATACAATGATCCGCTTCGGCTGTTTCAACATTACGCAAAGCAGCGTGCAAATACCGGTCGGTCCCGCACCGATGATCAGAACTGTATCTTCATTTGTGATCTCGGAGATACGAGCCGCCCAGAATCCCGTTGCCAGAATATCTCCTACGAATAACGCCTGTTCATCGGTCACGCTGTCGGGGATCTTGTTCAGTCCCTGATCGGCATACGGCACTCGGACAAACTCAGCCTGTCCGCCGTCGATGCGGCAACCTAACGCCCAACCGCCGTTTTTGTCGGTGCAGTTGTTGACAAAGCCATGCTTGCAGAAGAAGCACTCACCGCAGAAGGTTTCTACATTTACCGTTACCCGATCACCGGGCTTGACATTCGTAACTTCTGCGCCGACTTCTTCCACGATGCCAACCATCTCGTGACCTACGGTAATACCGGGAACGGCTCTCGGCACAGAGCCATGCTTGATGTGCAGGTCACTGGTACAGATGCTCCCCAGCGTTACGCGGACGATTGCATCCCGTGCATTTATGATCTGCGGCTTCGGCTTGTCGGTCAGGGCAAACTTGCCATGTTCAATATAGGTTAATGCTTTCATTTGTTTTCCAGCCCTTCTGCCCATTTTGCAAGGTCAGCACCGCTGACGGATGCCTTGAAGACCTTGCCGTTCAGCAATTTCGCTCCCTTGCAGCTCGGCAGCAGCTTTTCGTTGGTTTTGCCCATATCACTGCCACCAGAAGTTGCAAACGGAATGATGGTCTTACCGGTCAGATCATAGCTTTCAAGGAAGGTGTTGATGATCGTCGGCGCAACATACCACCAGATCGGGAAACCGACAAACACGGTATCGTAGTCGTTCATATTGTCTCGCTTACCGGCGATAGCAGGACGAGATGCCGGATTGTTCATCTCAATCGTACTGCGGGATTTCTTGTCCATCCAGTCAAGGTCAGCTTTGGTATAGGGTACTTCCGGCTCAATGGCGTAAAGGTCTGCGCCGATAGCCTCGGATAATTTCTCTGCCACCTTTGCGGTCACACCGCTTGCAGAGAAGTATGCAACTAATTTTCTGCTCATAAATGCCTCCAATTTCATTCGTCTTGATCCAGTCCGCCGTTCAGTACAAGGTACAGCAGTACCTCCATCATGTCAGCGATCTTTGCAAGCGTAATATCCTCATCTTTAGACTTGATAATCAGGCGGAAAACTGCATAGAAAACATCGTTTCGATCAAGCTCAGTTTCGGTTTCAAATCGTTCGAGAAGGTTTTCGATGCGTTCCAAATCCGGTCCGTCTTCCGGCTTGAACGAATCCTGCATTCCCAGCAAGGATGCAAGCCGCTCATCTTTCATGATTGCATCGTATTCCACAAGCTGTTTTGCTTCTTCCGGCATCATCTCATCAAAGTAGTTGATGAAGATGTGGACACGAATGCCACCGTCCTTGTCGGGAGAGAAGCAGATGGAGTGCGACTTATCCGCGATCTCCTTCAAAAATCCGAGGTCTTCCGGATCACCAAACTCTGCGAAGGGAAGAAACATATTGATTTCAGAATGCCAGTGATGGTAGTCAACAATTCCCTCAATACGACCACGATGCCGTTCCACAAACGCATCGCAGCGTTCCAGAAGGTACTCATAGTTCTTCTTGTCCTCAGGAATGATGATCTTTGGTATTTTGTCCATTGCGTCGGAGTACGCTTTCAGCATACCTCCGTTGACTGCACGGTCAAATACTTCATCGCACCACTCATCGTATTCACCTGACTCAGCTTCTCGATAATCCCGCTCAAAGATAATATCGTCCATAGCCTTACCCCTTTATGATTTTCTCAAGCTGCTTTTCGGTCGCAGCAGGAAGAAGTAATTGAAGGTGTCTCAAAATACGCTTTCTGGATTTTTGCGGATCTTCCCTGTATGCAGATGTGATGAAGTCATAACCAAAGATGACTTCCGGTGCTGAATACTCTGCAACGCCCCAACCGTAGGGCTTACCGTATTTGTCCTGCATATAGACGAAATCTGCAATGCAGACATAGCTCTGCATTTGCAGCCGTGTGATGCTGGTTTCAAAGCCAGTGTTTCCGCCCTTGCGGTAGTTCCTGACTTCTTTCAGACGCTTGGAAAGGATTCTGCCTTCATCTGCTATGGTTTCATAAAGCTCCTTGTCCTTGTAGGATGCCAGACCGTCATCCCAACGGGCGTCAAAATCATAGCCATCGCGCCGGAAGTTTGCAAAGTCAGGAATCCACTCTCGGCTCACGAATCCAGCTTTCTTGTTAAATAGTTTTCCATAGGAGGCATTTGCCGCTCCGTGCTGCCGGTCCTTTCCATTCCCACGGACCGTCCGCGTCATCTGCAAACCACAACTCCGGTGGGCATAGCTCTTCAACAGAGAAACCGGGAATCTCGTTTCGGAAGAAGGGCAGGAACCCGTATTGCTCAACGGTGGCAATCAGGTCATCGGCGCTATGTAGTTGTCCTGCGTATGCTTCAATCATTGTTGCTTCTCTTCATAATACCTAAGACAATCCTCATTACAGGATTGTGTTGGTTTCGACAACAGGCATCCCATATAATGAATTTATCAGACAGGAAAGTCCTTAAAACATCTAATATCGCTGTTTTCATCCTTCTGGTTTGATCTGCTTCAAAAAGTCTGCATGAGGGACATAAGGCAGGTTCAATCCCCATCCCATACGATTCATTTCATTTAACTTAATCAGCATCAGATTGATGTTCGTTCCCATCATTGCTGAGAGCTGCACCACATCATAGCCTTCTTGCATATACTCAACCAATTCGTCATTGTCGATGATGAGATGGGCAGCAAAAGCATTTGCCTCGTATTCCGGCTTAGATCGCATATCGAACAGCGTAAACTCCGGCAAGGCATTTCCTTTCTTGGCAAGATCGCGGTGGAACACATCATGTCCGATTTCATGACCGCAGACCATCTGCATGACCATGTGTTCCATGCCGGAGTTCAGCAGGATGTGTCTTTCTTTGTGCCGGTAGGTATACATTCCCAGCAGATCGTTCAGCGTGTCTATGTAATGCACATAGATACCAAGCTCACGGGCGATTTTCAATGTATCTCTCGTGCCGCAGCTTCTCACAATGCTGTTTGCTTTTTTATAAATTTCCTCGGAGCGAATGATCACGGAACGCTCACCCCCTTCAAGTTGCAAGTTTCCATTTTGATTATAGCAAAGGAATAGTACGATAAAACGGACAGTTAGGCGTTTGGATCGCTGTCAGTCGCTTTATATTTCTTCGGTGTGTATTTCTCGACATTACGAGCTTTGGACTCCCAGTAAATATCCTGCAATGCCTTCATCACAGCATCCTTGTCCTGTTCGGACAGTGTGCCTCCGGCAAATAGACCCGACATACCATCAATCAAGTCCTGCGCCTGTTTCATTCCACGAGTGCCATATTGCTCTGATGCCTGAACGACAAACGCATCGTCCTCGCTCAGAAAGTAATTGATGTCAACACCGAAGAAGTCAGCGATTTTCTTGTAGTTATCCCTTGTCCGAGGGAAAGAAAGATTGTTTTCGTACCGGGTGATCATGCGTCTGTTGATACCTAAACCGTCAGCTACCTGCTGCTGAGTCAAGTTCTTTTTTTCTCGCTCTGCCTTGAACTTCTCACCGAATGTCATTTTGGTAATCACTCCTGTTCACAAAAAGTTTGCGACATTGAATTGCTCAAACCTATTGACAAGAGCATTTCAAATGCGTATAATAATGCTGTGAGTATTTTAACTACTCATATTCTACTCGGAACTGCTCATCCTGTCAAGGGGTTGAGCAAAAATACAAGAAAAAGTTACAATTCACGGCTGCGGTTTCCCCGTAATCCAGCCGTGAATATGAGAAACGGAGTGAGGATCGCAAAATGGAGTGTCAATGCAGGAAAGCCTATGTGTCGGTGAATGTGGATGTTGACGAAGAAGGAACGGTGCATCCCCGTTTTATCCGATGGAAGAACGGTCTGATTTTTCAGATCGATCAAATTCTTTACAAGTGCCGTGCCAGCTCTAAGAAAGTTGGCGGCGGTGGTATTCGCTACACCGTCATGATTCGAGGAAAGGAGTCTTTTCTGTTTCATGAAGGAGACAAATGGTTTGTCGAAGCAAAGGAGAGCAGCTAATGATTTTATCCCACAAGGAAATAGAAGAAATTGCCGCAGCCGTAACAGAGGACTTTAACGAGTTCTTTTTCGGCTCTCAGGTTGAAGAAGTCCAAGCTCCAAGGGCTACGCCCATTGACCAGCTTGCAAAGGACTATCTCGGTCTTACCGTATCATTCGCAAAGCTGTCGAAGGACGGGAGCATCTGCGGACTTACGGCTTATGCCGATACAGAGTACGCAGTTGAGGAAGGAGGCGCTATCCGCAAACTTGCGCTCAGGCAAAATCAAGTTCTGCTGGATGAGAGTTTTATTCAGCCCGGACAAGTTCGGGCGCTTTGCGGAAAACGCAGATTCACATTAGCGCACGAGTGCGCCCATCAGATTCTCTATCAGATGGAGAGTGATGATGTCAAACAGGCTTGCAGAAAGAAATACGCTGCAAGGACAGCCTACTCCCTCCGGGACTTGAAGACTCGTGAGGATTGGAATGAGTGGCAAGCAAATGTACTGGGTGCGGCACTTCTAATGCCGCAGAAGGAAATTGACCTTGCCATGTGGTTTTTTGCCGGAGGTAGGAAGCTCAAGTGCTATGAAGGGCGTTTCACCTACAATGACAGACTGACATTGACAAGGCTCTGTGGGCAACTCGGTGTCTCAAAGTCTGCCGCCGTAATCCGGCTCAGGCAGCTCGGCTACCTCGAAGACATGGCATACAGTGATTATGCCGATCCGTTGGAGGTGCTGACATGAAGCGAAATATCCGCGTCAAGGACCCATCCCCGGAGATGCTTGTCAAGATCAGACGGGCGCGTCACGCCATCTCATCACAAGAGATGAGAATTATCAAATGCCCATACTGTGGGCATAGTGCAATCCATGTTTTTGAGGACACACGAGGTCATGTCCAAGCTAAATGTAAAATGTGCGGACGAGAAACCGTGTTCAATGTCCTCAGTATGAGACGGTTATTCCTCAACCTCAGATAGAGGTAGAGATAACAAATAAATATTTTTGATAGCTGTGCTGTGGAGCCGCTGATTGGTGAGTCTTCCTAATGCCGCATGAACAGAGTGTTCGCACTCTGTTTTATCGGCATGGGATCATGAACTCACCGGTCATGCGGCTCTTTTTTTAGTCTCTTCCATCCGCTGCTCTGCGATGCAGCGGAAAGGAAGAACTATGAAAACCCCAATCGAATTTGACTATGACCTCTGGACTACGGAGGACGGCAAGTGCATGGTGCGCGTGAAGCAAACCGGCGAAGTATGCGAGGTCAGCAGAGAAACAATGAAGATTCTACGCAACGAAGAAAAGAAACTCAGACGCTCTATGTCGGGAGTACCTGTCATTGGATGTGAAGAAGAGAAAACTACCTTACTTTCACTTGACTATGTGAGCTATGAAGGCGGCGAAAACATGAGTCCAGCTTGGCTGGCTGATCCTTTGGATTTCGAGAACGATGCTCTTTTTCACATTCGGCTCAAGGAGTTCAAAGCCGTTTTAACTCCTTTAGAGTTAAGCGTTTTTGAATGCTGTATTGTCAGGGATTTGACCATGCGAGGCTATGAAGAAGAGTTTCATGTGGACAAGTCAAAGGTATCAAGGGCAAAAAAGAGCATTCAGGAAAAATATAAAAAATTTTTTTGATTTGCGTGAGACAAAACGCAAAAAAATGTCCGTTGTAGTGTGAAGAGGGCGAACAAGCCTCCTTCGCGGTTCCTTGACAACTGAATAGTTCAGTGCTGCGGATCTTTCCTCTTTTCTCGAAGCAACTTATCTTCTGCCGCCAAGACCTCCAACCGGAGTGAGCGATCAACAGAGAGATTAAACAGCCGTGTGGTGCGGCTGCTTGCCATGATGGAAAAGTTGGGTACAATGATACTTCCGTTTCTTCTTTTGAAGGGGCGGCTCGGAGCGATCCTCGGAGGGGTGAGAGTCCCATGATACCGATTAACCGTTGGTAGTCCGCAGCATTCCCTATTCAGCAGGGGTGCGAGCTGCAAATATGCTGATACAAAGAACACTGTAACAAACACCCGCAAGGGTTTATCAGTGAATACAATGGGCAGCAGTCCATCACGGATTGCTGCCTATCAATTTGCTGATAAGGTGTTCTCGCGGCTTTACGCATAGAAAGGGAAAAATTTGGTCAGAATATTTATTGTAAAGGCGGTGATTGTATATGGCGAATGAGCAGAGCAAGAAAGACCTTCTTGAGTCGTTGGTTGATATTCGTGATGTGAAGATTGACAGGAGCAAGCCTGTTGAAGAGCGTATGAAGTCCTATGTAGAGCAGATCAAGAATCCGTATTTATTCAAGGTCGGCAATACAATCGTCAGAGTTTCCTACGCCAATACTCAGGCAACCATCAATGATAACTTCGTAAACCTTCTGGCGAGTATGTAAAGCAAAGGTCGAAGGTCCCGAAATGAATCTTTTTTGTGAACAAAGCAAATAAGGCTGGAATCTTGGTTGAAGATGTGCTATAATAAGCATGGACAAAATCAGTGAACACCACTGCCTACATTTAGTTTTCGGGCTTTCTAACCGGAATAATGTAAGGAGTGGCGTTTTATGCTGAAATTATCTTTAGACAGAGATTATAAAGCCGCCATCTACCTACGATTATCGAAGGAAGATGGCGATTTTTCTTTTTCCGGTGAGAAACTTGAGAGTGACAGCATTTCCAATCAGCGGTTGTTGATCATGGATTATCTCAAGAAGCACCCGGAAATCACAGTAGTTAAAGAATACTGCGATGACGGCTTTACCGGCGCAAACTTTGAGCGTCCTGATTTCAACAAAATGATGGATGCGGTTCGAGCCGGAGAAATTGACTGCATCGTGGTCAAAGACCTTTCTCGTTTTGGTCGTGAGTATATCGGATCTGGTGAGTATATCCAGAAGATATTTCCGCGCCTTGGCATTCGTTTCATAGCGATCAATGACCATTATGACAACGCCCAACCGGGTGCAGCGGATAACGAGCTGGTCTTGCCCTTCAAAAATCTGATGAACGATTCGTACTGCCGCGATATTTCTATCAAGGTCAGGAGTAATCTTGAAGCCAAGCGTCGGAGCGGTCAGTTTGTCGGCACCCGTGTTGTATTCGGATATATGAGATCGCCGGATAACAAGAATCAGTTGGTCATCGATCCCGAAGCAGCGTCCGTGGTGCAGGAGATTTTCAAATGGAAAGTAGAAGGATTGTCTCCGGCTCAGATAGCGGATCAACTCAACACAGCAAATGTACCGTCTCCGATTGAGTACAAAAAGGCTAAAGGCTCTAAACAGCGCACTTGTTTTCAGACAAAGCAAGTAGCCTTATGGAGTGCCGTTGCAATCTATCGCATTTTGAAAAACGAGATTTACACCGGAACGCTGGTGCAAGGAAAAACGACTTCTCCAAACCACAAGGTTAAAAAGACGGTGGCAAAGCCGTCTAATGAGTGGTCACGGACAGAGAACGCGCACGATCCCATTATTGCTCCATCTCAGTTCGATCTCGTCCAGCGGCTTATGCAGGACGATACAAGAAGCCCTGTCGGAGCAAAAGGTGTGCATCCTTTTTCGGGAAAAATCTTCTGTGCGGATTGTGGTAGCCCTATGGTTCGTCGGGTTACACGCACGGGCGGTCACGAATATGCCTACTTCATCTGTGGGGGAAACAAGAACGACAAGAACTCCTGCTCGTCCCATAGCATTAAGGAATCCGTTGTTTATGATACGGTTCTTGCAGTCGTACAAGGTCACATTGCGGCAGCTATGGATATGGCAGATGCACTGACGCAAATCGACAATCTTGCTTGGGAAAACCGAGAGCTTGAAAAGATCAATGCAAAAATAGCTTTTCAGGAAGAGATTATCGACAAGAACAGAAGGCTGAAAACCGGCGCGTATGAAGACTTCAAAAGCGACTTCATATCCCGTGATGAATACAAGATTTACACTGCCCGGTTTGATCAGCAGATTGCAGAAGCAACCGAAACTATCATGAGCCTCACCGGTGAACGCAACAGCGTCATGGGAGGCTTGGCTGAACAGCAAGGCTGGCTGGCTCAGTTCAAAGAGTATGAAAACATTCAAGAGCTTACCCGAAGAGCCGTGGTCAGCCTCATCGAATATGTCCGCGTTAATGAGGACAAGGAGATTGAGGTTCGTTTGATGCACGGAGATCGGTTTGCATCCATTGTGGACTTCCTCAGCGAACAAAAGGAAAAGGAGGCAGCCAAGAGAATAATCCATTTGACAAGGGAGGCGGTATAAATGGCACGAGTATCACGCAAAAAGCAAAACACGGTACAGACTCAGGTTGATACCTCCGTCCGCATTTGGAAAACCGCCCTCTATGTCAGATTGTCCGTAGAGGACAACGGAAAAGGCTCCGATTCCGTTGAGAACCAGACAGCACTTCTGGATGAGTATGTTGCCAATCATCCCGGATTGAACAAGGTTGCCATCTTCATTGATAACGGCTATACCGGCACAGATTTCCTGCGTCCGGAGTTTAACCGTATGATGGAGGCAGTCCAGGCAGAGCTGATAGATTGCATTGTAGTTAAGGATCTTTCCCGTTTGGGGCGTAATTATATTGAGACTTCTCAGTTTATTGAAAAGATTTGCCCCTTTTACGGACTGCGGTTTATAGCGGTCAATGACTCCTATGATACCGCAACCGTGACGAGTGAAGGTCAACTCTCGGCATCTTTGTCCAACATCGTTAATGACTACTATGCGAAGGACATTTCAAGAAAAGTCACTTCGGCATTGCAAGCGAAAATGGAGCGCGGTGACTATATCGGAAATTATGCTCCCTATGGCTATCGCAGAGATCCTGAGAACAAAAACCACCTGCTTGTTGATCCTGAAACAGCACCGATTGTCCAGCAGATTTTCGAGTGGAGAGCTGCCGGAGTTAGTTATATGGGCATCAACAAGAAGCTCAATGATGCCGGAATCCCATCCCCCAGTCAAAAGAAGTTTGACAGCGGCATCGTAACCAACAACAATCGTAAAGACCGGACGATCCTTTGGAACAAGCACAAGATTACGGAGATATTGAATGACATTGTATATATTGGACATCTCGCTCAGAAGAAGGGCAGTCAGTGCCTTTACAGTGGCATCCCGTATCACATTACCTCCGAAGATGAGTGGATTATAGCGAAAAATACGCACGATCCCATCATCAGTGATGAGCTGTTTGAGAAAGTCCAGCAGATCAACAAAGAAGCCGTGGAACGCACGAAAGCAAATTCCGGCAAGTACGATCATCTGCCAAAAGCAGTGAATATCTATGGCAAGAAATTCGTTTGCGCTGATTGTGGTGCAGTCATGAAGCTGACACGATCCATCAGTACAAAGAAAGACAAGGCTTATTTCACATTCAAATGCCCCACCTATGCAGAACACGGCGCACGAGGCTGCTCCGACATCAAGATGCGTAAGGGCGATTTGGATGAAGCGGTATTTGCGTTTATCAAAGCGCAGATGGATGTGTTTCTCGATATGGAAAGCACGATCCGCCGATTGCTTGCTATGAAGAAGTCCAAGCTCAAGCAAAACAACACTGTTCAGGAGATCAGGGCTTTGAAGCAGAAGTTGGCTCATAAACAGTCTCTACTCAGTGGAATGTATGTTGATCTCAAGGAAGGCTTGCTTTCTCAGGAGGAATATGGTCATCACCGTGAGATCATCGGAGAAGACATCCGTGCATTGGAATTGAAACTCTCTGAGTTGGAATCTGTAAAGACGGAAACCGAAGAGCAGATTACAGGCGAGATGAAGTGGAAATTCATGATTCAGCGTTATTATGACGCAACCGAGATTTCTGCTGATATGGCAGACGCATTCATTGAAAGCATGAAACTTCATGCCGATGGTAGCTTGGAAATCAAACTCAGCTACATGGACGAGTTTGAAGCACTTACAAGCACTTGTGAAAGACTCAGAAAGGAGGTCGCATGATGAAAAATCAAATTGCTATCTATCTCAGATTGTCTTTGGAAGATGTGGATAAGCGGACAAACGCCGTAAAAGATGACAGCAACAGCATCGCTTCTCAGCGTTTGCTCATCAACCGTCATCTGGATCAGACACCGATGCTTTGCGATCTTCCTCGGATTGAGTTCTGCGATGATGGTTTTTCCGGCACCAATTTTGATCGCCCTGATTTCCAGCGGATGATTGAATGCGCAAAGCGCGGTGAGATTAGCTGCATTGTTGTGAAAGACCTCTCTCGCTTTGGAAGAGACTATCTTGAGGTTGGCGATTACTTGGAGCATATCTTCCCGTTCCTCGGCATCCGCTTCAAGTCCATCAATGACCATTATGACAGTGCAAAGCATGAAGGCAAGACTATCGGGATGGATGTTGCCTTCAAAAACCTGATCTATGACTATTACAGCAAGGATCTTTCGCAGAAGGTTAAGTCTGCAATGCGAACGAAGCAGCAAAAGGCACGGTTCGTGAATACCGTCCCTTATGGCTATAAAACGCATCAGGATGACAAGCATCAGCTTGTCATAGACGAAAGAACCGCCCCGGTGGTACGCAGAATTTTTCTGAATGTTATCGACGGAAAGTCCTGCACTCAGATTGCCAAAGAGCTGAATGCAGAGGGCATCCTGACACCGGCTCAGGCAAAAGCGATTCATAGCAGTTCAGCCAAAAAGCCCCAGTGGACACATCGAGCAATCCTTAGTATGATTGAAAACATCAAGTACACCGGGGTTATGGCAAACCACATGAGAGAAAGTCGCTTCATCCGGGACAAGAACCAGCGTCGTGTTCCCAAAGAGGAATGGTATATCCGCAAAAATGCACATGAGGCTATCGTCACTCAAGAAGAGTTCGATAAAGCAAATGAGGCGATTCAGCGGCGCAGAAAAACAGCCAGAGTAACCCATGATCAGTCTGATAGAGTTTATTACTGCGCACACTGCGGCGGCAAACTCGAAAAGGCAAACGGGAAGGTATTTGCTTGCCCCTCCCATCGGTACCACGACGGAAGCTCTTGTGAGGGCGTTTATTGGAGAAAAAACGCATTGGAAGAAGTTCTGCTTGAAGCCTTAAAAGGACAAATCGAGATCACACGCATTGAATCCTTGGAAGTCAAAAAGGCTGCACGAATCAGAAACGAGAGCTTGCAGCGTCAACTTGTATTGCTCAAGGCTCAGTATGATGCTTGCGGACGAGAAAAGTTTACCCTGTACGAACAGTACAGAGAAGCGAAGATCACCGCCGAAGAATATCTTTCCGGCAAAGATGAGCTGACAAGAAAACAAGCTGCCCTTAAAGAACAGCTTGAGGAAAGTGAAGCTCTGTATGAAGCGAATCAGCAAATGAGCGATACTGCATCCGAGCAGCAAGAGGCGGTCGGAAAAATGACCGGCTTGTCCGATGCCAAACTCAGAGAGCATCTTTATGATGCAGTTGAACGAGTTCTGGTCTACGACTCAGAAAGCATCGAGATCATTTGGAAGTTCAACGAAGTGAAGAACGGAATCAGCAGTTATGCCGGAGCCGGTGTATGACTCCGGTATAGCTTTTAGCTGTGAAGTCGTTTTTTGTCCTAAAATAACATAATCTATCGAAACATCGTAGGCGTATGGTTTCGATCTTCAAAAGGCTCAACCACCTGTTTTCGTGGGCTTTTTGAAGAATTTGAAAAATTTTTTTGCACCTACTTGACATAATGGGACGATTTAGGTAGATTCGTGACAAGGGGGCAGTGCGCCCATTCGCACCCGCGAG
>NZ_JBKXNW010000019.1:0-21946 GCF_047012705.1 Pseudoruminococcus sp.
TTTTTCTGTCTTCTATTTTATCATACTTGTCCACTTTTTTATTATATATCCACCGCAACGGATACTGCACCTGGTCGGCATGGGACGCAGACGGCAGAGAGTGGAAATTTCAAAAGGATGTCAGCATCAGCGGACCAGACAGCGAAAAGTGCGAACTGGTAACCCCAATCTTAAAATACAGCGACATCGAAACTTTGCAGGGACTTATCAGAAGGCTTCGCAAAGCAGGAGCAAAAAGCGATGCCACAAGAGGCTGCGGAGTACACATTCACATCGGAGCAAAGGGGCACACAGCGCAGACGCTTAGAAACCTTGCAAACCTGATGGCAAGCCACGAAAAGCTGATAGCCACAGCCCTGAAAATCAACGAAGGCAGAATGAACCGCTACTGCAGAACAGTCAATCCGAATTTCCTTGCAAAGCTCAACAGCAAAAAGCCGCAGACTATGAGCCAGCTTGCAGACATCTGGTACCAAGGCAACGGAGCGGATTACGGCAGAAGCCATCACTACAATGATAGCCGCTACCATATGCTCAACCTCCACGCAACCTTTACAAAAGGAACGGTTGAATTCAGACTTTTTCAATTCGATGCTCCGAGCGGCGGCAAGCAGAACGGACTTCACGCAGGACAGCTCAAGAGCTACATTCAGCTTTGCCTTGCACTTAGCGAGATGGCCAAGGAGGTCAGAACGGCAAGCCCCAAGGAACAGCAGAAAGAGAATCCGAAATTCGCAATGAGAACCTGGCTTTTAAGGCTCGGATTCATCGGAGAGGAATTCGCCACAGCAAGGGATATTTTAACAAGAAACCTTGAAGGCGACACAGCATTCAGATTCGGCAGAGCATAAGGAACAGCCTCCTGCCCCCTGACCGCCACGAACGGCGGCCTTAAGGTGGTAGAAGGGTATTCCTTCGGAAAGGATGAACTACCATGAGTAAAGAAAAACGCTATTACATTGCCTACGGCAGCAACCTGAATGTGGAGCAGATGATGAGAAGATGCCCCGGAGCAAAGCCAATCGGAACTGCGATGCTGGAACACAATATCCTTTATTTCAGAGGCAGCGGATCAGGCTACTATCTAACAATCGAGCCGAAGATCGGTAGCAAGGTTCCGGTTGCGGTCTGGGAGATAACTCCGGAGGACGAGCTGGCACTCGACCGTTACGAGGGCTATCCGAGATTTTATTACAAGTACGATTACACCCTCAAGGTCAGGCTGCTTGACGAGAAAACCACGAAGGAACTGCGTTGCTTTGCCTACATAATGACAGAAGGCCGCAGGGTCGGACTGCCGACAAACTATTACCTTACCACCTGCATGAAGGGCTATAAGGATTTCGGTTTTGACACGAAGATACTTACCAGAACGGTAGAAAGGATGAAGAAAATATTATGGAAACAAATGAGATTAAAATAAGGACTTGCCCGATCTGCGGTCAGGAATACACCGGCCGTCCTGCGATATCAAGAACGGACTGTGAAACCCTCATCTGCCCGGACTGCGGAACAAGACAGGCATTGGAAAGTCTCGGTATTGATGCCGAGGAGCAGGAAAAAATACTTGATGCGATACACCGCAGCATGGAGAGATATACACAAGATAAAGCCTGATTCTTTGTCGGATATATGTGTGCAGAATTGCTTGATAATACCTCCGATAAGAGTTAATATGTGTTACACACAAAGGGAACAGCCCTACAAAAACAAAATCAGGAGGTAACCACCATGAAAAAGATCAGCAAGAAAACCGAGAAAGCCCTTGAAAAGATAGCGATGAAAGCAAGCTACGGTCTTGAATGCAGGGGCGGCATAGACGAGAGAAACAACGACAGCGAAGACTTCCCGGAGATCAGCATAAGAGCCTTGCAGGAAATGCTGGAGCAGGCCTACCTCCTCGGCAGAGCAGATGCCGAGGCAACAAGATAAGGAGGGCGCACACTATGAACAGACAGAACGCATTTTTCGAGGACATGAAGAGAACAGGACACGCTTGGGAGGACGAGCGCAGAGCAAGGCTGGAAAAAAGCAGAGAGCTTAAAAAGACCTGCGGATACGACAGCGAGGAGTACAGCACCTGGCTTGCAGAGAATCCGGAAAAGCCCTTCCCTTTTAGCCACGGAGCAAGCAAAGCATACCAGGCTTGGGCGGGCAGCATCGAGCACAACGCAGACGAATTTGAATTCAGCGATTTCCTTTGGGAGAACGAGGTAACGGATTTTGTAAGCACCCTCCGCAAGGCAGGCATCACGGAGTTCATTTACACCGGACACAGCACCGCCCTGATGGAGAACATCCACCAGCTCGCCGCCGAGGGCTGCACGATGACAGGGCTTTACAAAGCCGAACACGAAGAACGCTGGGGAACGACTACGGTAATGGGGATCAGGTTCAGCGTAAACTGAGCCTGCTGCCGCCCGGAGCAGGGCGGTTTTTCTCCTCATATTTACACAATTCAATGCCTGATTATTCCTGAAATGATTGTGTAGTAATCGTATTGATAAGATCTGCCGAAAGAGTTAATATACAGTCACAACAAAAACAAACGGAGGTAAACCACCATGAAAAAAGCAAGAAAGATAACCAAGAAGGACATCAAGGAGATCGCAAAGAAATACGGCCTGGATCCCGACAGCATTCAGGACATAGTAAACGACATGGAAAGTGACGGCATAAGGGTAACGAAAGAGGACATCGAGGATATGTACCTGAACGACGACCTTTTTTGAGAGGAGGGTAACGACAATGTGGACTGAGGGCAGCTTAAGGGTACGAAACAGCACCTTTCATTACTGGGTAAAGCATTACGAAGAGCCGAGCGAGGACTTTGGTATTGGCGGCGGCAGGATAAGCAAGCTGATGCTGAGAAGAAGCGGCGAGATCGTTTACAACTATGACAGAGGGCTTGATGTAAAAGCTAAAGATGAGGATACGGAAACAGCCCTTGCGATCCTTTTGAAGGAATATAACTGAAAACTCCGGGAGCGCGCCGATGAGGCGTGTTTCTCGTTTATATAGATATTTTTCGACAGTCGCAGAGATGCGGCTGTATTTTTATGGAGGTGAAAACTTATGGAACTTTCAGAAATCATGAAACTTAGTCAGGAGGCCATTGCAGGTCAGCCTGATTGCAGGGAGGCGGAGCATTGCGAAAACTAAGAAAATACAGACCCACGAAATTTATGGCAAAGGGATCATATTACGATAAGGATGCCGCCGATTATGCGGTAGCCTTTATCGAACAGCTGCGGCATACAAAGGGCGAATTCTACAATCAGCCTTTTGAGCTTATCGACTGGCAGGAAAGAATTATCCGTGATATTTTCGGTACGATCCGTGCGGACGGTTACCGACAGTTTAACACAGCGTATATTGAAATAAGTAAGAAATCCGGCAAGAGTGAGCTTGCAGCAGCTGTCGCCCTGTATATGCTCTGCGCCGATGGCGAACAGAGAGCCGAGGTCTATGGCTGCGCTGCTGACAGAGATCAGGCTTCGCTTGTGTTTGATGTGTCCTGTGATATGGTCAGACTGTGTCCGGCACTAAGAAAACGCTGTGATATCAGACCGAGTCGGAAAACGATACATTTTACTCCGACCAACAGTACATATAAAGCTTTGTCTGCCGATGTTGCCGGAAAGTCAGGTGTCAATGTTTCTGCTTTGATATTCGATGAACTGTGGGTGCAAAAGGACAGAAAGTTCTTTGATATGATGACAAAGGGCACTTCCGATGCAAGAAGAAATCCGCTCCACTTTATCATCACGACAGCCGGAAACGATACACATTCCATTTGCTATGAACTGCATCAAAAGGCTATGGATATCATATCAGGCAGAAAGGTTGACCCGACATTCTATCCCTGTATTTATGGCGCTGAGGAGAATGAGGACTGGACTGACCCGAAGGTCTGGAAAAAGGCGAATCCGTCACTCGGCATTACTATCGGTGTCGATAAGGTCACGGCTGCCTGCAATTCCGCAAAGCAGAATCCGGGAGAAGAGAATGCTTTCCGCCAGCTCAGACTTAATCAATGGGTCAAGCAGGCAGTCAGATGGATGCCAATGGAAAAGTGGGATAAATGTGCATTCCCTGTTAATGAGAGAAAACTTGAAGGGCGTGTTTGTTATGGAGGTCTTGACCTGTCAAGCACAACGGATATTACGGCTTTCGTACTCGTTTTTCCGCCAACTGACGAGGATGATAAATATTATGTCCTGCCCTATTTTTGGATTCCCGAAGATAATATTGACCTGCGTGTCAAGCGAGATCATGTTCCCTACGATATCTGGGAACGACAAGGCTTTCTGGAAACAACGGAAGGAAATGTTGTTCATTACGGATACATAGAAAAATTCATTGAAAGACTAGGCGAACGCTTTAATATCCGTGAGATAGCCTTTGATCGCTGGGGTGCTGTGCAGATGGTGCAGAACCTTGAGGGTATGGGATTTACTGTTGTTCCTTTCGGACAGGGTTTTGCGAGTATGTCGCCACCGACAAAGGAGCTTATGAAGCTGACGCTGGAGCAGAGAATCGCTCACGGCGGTCACCCTGTTTTGCGTTGGATGATGGATAATATTTTCATCCGAACTGACCCGGCAGGAAACATTAAAGCTGACAAGGAAAAATCTACTGAAAAGATAGACGGAGCTATCGCAACGATCATGGCTCTTGACCGTGCTGTGAGGTGCGGAAATGTCAATACGGAAAGTGTATATGACAGCCGTGGAATACTTTTTATTTGAAGGGAGAGTAAAACAATATGGGATTTTTGAACCGGATATTCAGGAGCAGGGATGCACCGAAAAACGCTACTGCCGGCAGCGGATACAGCTTTTTGATTGGCACTGCAACAAGCGGAAAAGCCGTCAACGAGCGTTCATCAATGCAGATAACGGCGGTTTATTCCTGCGTGAGGATATTATCAGAGGCGATAGCAAGTCTGCCTCTGCATCTCTACAAATACACCGATACAGGCACAGCAAAGGCAACCGAACATCTTCTGTATTTTTTACTGCACGATGAACCGAACCCGGAAATGACTTCTTTTGTTTTCAGGGAAACACTAATGACTCACCTTTTATTGTGGGGCAACGCCTACGCACAGATCATCCGCAACGGCAAGGGTGAAGTGCTGGCACTGTATCCTCTTATGCCTGATAGAATGAATGTTGACCGTGATGAAAACGGGAACATCGTTTATGAGTATATGGTCAGTCAGGAGGATGCGCCGATAAACCAAGGAAGCACAGTAAAATTACAGCCGAGTGAAGTACTTCATATTCCCGGACTTGGATTTGATGGTCTTGTCGGATATTCTCCGATAGCAATGGCGAAAAATGCGATAGGTCTTGCAATAGCGACAGAGGAATACGGCAGTAAGTTTTTTGCAAACGGAGCAACACCCAGCGGCATACTTGAATTTCCGGGAACGGTCAAAGAGCCTGAGCGTGTGCGTGAAAGCTGGAACAAGGGCTTCGGCGGCGAAAACAAACATAAGGTCGCCATTCTGGAAGAAGGGGTACACTATTCACCAATCTCTATCTCTCCGAATGAAGCTCAGTTCCTTGAAACGAGAAAGTTTCAGATAGACGAGATTGCGAGGATATTCCGTGTGCCGCCGCACATGGTCGGTGATCTGGAACGGAGTACATTTTCAAATATTGAAAATATGTCGCTGGAATTCGTAAAATACACGCTTGCACCCTGGGTGACAAGATGGGAGCAGAGTTTATCACGCTGTGTTTTTAATGATGATGAAAAGCGACAGTTATTTTTCAAATTCAATGTTGACGGTCTGCTGCGCGGCGACTATCAGAGCAGAATGAACGGCTATGCAACGGCAAGGCAGAACGGCTGGATGTCGGCAAATGATATACGAAGTCTTGAACAGCAAGACCTGATACCGGACGAGGAGGGAGGCAACCTGTACCTCGTCAACGGAAATATGCTGCCCTTAAAACAGGCAGGTGCAGCATACGAAAAAAATAATAACGACTTATCAGAAGGAGGCTGAATATGGATAAGTTCTGGAAATGGAAGAAACAAAAGATCATAAATCAGGATAGTATGGAAAGTACCGAAAGAGTGCTTGAACTGCGCGGCACTATCGCAGAGGAATCTTGGTTCGCAGATGATATCACACCTAAAATGTTCAAAGACGAGCTGCTTTCCGGCAAAGGTGATATTACGGTATATATCAATTCTCCGGGCGGTGACTGCGTGGCGGCTGCGCAGATATACAATATGCTGTCGGAATATCCCGGCAAGGTCACAGTGAAAATAGATGCTATTGCGGCATCTGCGGCAAGCGTTATCGCTATGGCAGGAGATACGGTTTTAATGTCGCCCTGTGCTGTCCTCATGGTCCATAATCCCGCCACAATCGCATTCGGAGATCATAACGAGATGCAAAAGGCAATCGATATGCTTGCCGAAGTAAAGGAAAGCATCATCAACGCTTATCAGATGAAAACAGGTCTGTCCCGTGCGAAGCTCTCAAAGCTGATGGAAGCGGAAACATGGATGTCAGCTAATAAGGCTGTGGAGCTTGGCTTTGCTGATGATATCTTCGGCAAGAAAAACGATAAATATTCCGAAGAAGATGAGCAGGAAGATGACGAAACCAATCAAGAAAATACACCTAACGAGGATGAAGAGGAGCAGAAGAATGCGACCTCTTTTTTATTTTCCCGCAAGGCTGTAAATGCAAGTCTGCTGAACAAGCTGACAAAGAAAAATACAGAAAACGGTCATCCTGTCGCTGAGATATTTGACCGTCTGGATACAATTCAAAAATTCATTTAAGGGAGGAATCTGACTATGACTGACAGAGAGAAATTCTTGAATACAGCGAGGAGCTATATAGGCAAAGACGGTTATTTTGTCTGCAAAACAAAACTTGCTCTTGATGCAGTATACGACTGGTGTGCCTTTGCCGTATCCGCAATTATGAAGGACTGCGGTTTTATCGGAAAGTACACAAGCGGTGTGCATTCCTTTGCATCCGATGAAGGCAGGTACGGTGACGGCAAATACGGTACATGGTTTCTGAAATATTCACAGGCAGTACAGCCGGGCGATATTATCATGTTCCGTTATTCGAGCCTTAATCCTATCGACAAATATTCCGCTTCTCATGTGGGAATTGTTGAGGCAGTAAGCGGCAACACACTGACTACCCTTGAAGGAAATGTTGAGGGCTGGGGTGATAACTGGGCTTGCAATTCAACCTTCAAACGCAAGACAAGGTATCTGAATGACAGCAGTGTATATGCGTTTTTCAGACCCAAGTGGAAGGAAAGTACATCAACCGGAACTTCTTCACAGAAAACAAAAACAGCAAAGAAAACCGTTGATGAGCTTGCAAAGGAAGTAATCGCAGGAAAATGGTCTGCCGGAGATGTGCGCAAGGCAAAGCTGACCGCTGCCGGATATGATTATTCTGCCGTTCAGAACAGAGTAAATGAAATACTTTCCGGCAAGGTACAGAACAAAAAATCTGTTGACGAGCTTGCACACGAGGTTATTTGCGGCAAGTGGGGTAACGGTGAGGAACGAAGGAAAAAACTGACTGTTGCCGGATATAACTACAGTGATGTTCAGGACAGAGTTAATGAACTGATGAAATAAGGAGGAATCTGACTATGACTATTATGCAGATGATCGAAAAAAGAAATAAGGCAATCGAGGCAGCCCGTGCTTTTGCGGCTGCCCACAAGAATGAAAACAACACGCTCAACGATGCAGACTATGCGGAGTACGAGCAGATGGAAAAGGAAATACAGGATATCTCTCGTGAGATCAGCCGTATGCAGAGAGAGGACGCTTTGGAGCAGGAGCTGAACAAGCCGATAAACACTCCGCTTACCTCAAAGCCCTTTAAGGGTGAAATTAGCGGCACGGCCAGAGCAAGCGAGGAATACAGAAAAGCTATGCTCGGAGCGCTCCGCAGTAACTTTGCGGATGTTTCCAATGTTCTTCGTGAGGGCTCAGACGCAGACGGCGGCTACCTTGTGCCGGAGGAATATGACAAGAGAATAATCGATGTGCTGAACGGTGAAAATATTATGCGTACTCTCGGAACGAAAATCAAAACAAGCGGAGATCATAAGATCAATGTTGCTGCGACCAAGCCTGCGGCATCGTGGATTGATGAGGGTGAACCTCTTGTATGGGGTGATGCGACCTTTGACCAGATACTCCTCGATGCTCATAAGCTCCATGTTGCAATAAAGGTGACTGAGGAGCTTCTGTATGACAACTCATTCGGTCTTGAAAACTACATAATCACACAGTTTGGTAAGGCTCTCGCAAACGCCGAAGAGGATGCTTTCCTTAACGGTAACGGCAGAGGCAGACCTACAGGCATTTTTGCAGCAACAGGCGGCGGTGTTATTTCCGGCACGACTACCTCGCTTAAGGGTGATGACATTATCAACCTTGTCTATGCCCTCAAGCGTCCGTATCGTAAAAAGGCTGCATTCATTATGAACGATAAGATTCTGGCAAGCGTCCGCACCCTTAAGGATTCCGAGGGTCAGTATCTGTGGCAGCAGTCCTTTAAGGATGGTGAGCCGGAAAGACTGGCAGGCTATCCTGTCTATACATCCGAGTACGCTCCCACAAATATGATCTCCTTTGGTGACTATAGCTACTACAACATCGGCGACAGAGGCACTCGTTCCTTCAAAAAGCTGACAGAGCTTTTCGCCGGAAATGATATGGTCGGCTTTGTTGCGAAAGAAAGAGTGGACGGAAAACTTGTTCTGCCGGAAGCAGTACAGATTCTTAAGATCGGTTCGACTGGAAAAGTCACCAAGCCCTGATGAGGTGATGGCATGACTGTATCCGTCAAGGAAGTAAAAAACTTTCTTCGTGTGGATCATAACGATGACGATTCGCTTATCCGCAGCTATATTTCTGCTGCGGAGGCACTTTGCCTTGACATTCTCCGCACGGAGGACACAACGATATTAAAGACAGCAAAAAACGCAAAAATAGCAGTGCTGTATGCCATCGCCTATTTTTACGAACACAGAGAAGAAGCCGATTACAAGGCTCTGACAATTTCCCTCAGAGCCTTGCTTTTCGGCAGCAGGAAGGAGGAATTTTAATGCAGATTTCTTTGCTTAACGAAAGGATAACCTTTCAGAGAAATGTAATACTTACCGACCATATCGGCAACCACATGAGCAGTTGGAATGACGAATTCTCCTGCTATGCGACTGTCGGCGGCGAAAGCGGCAAAGAAACGGCCGTTGTGGGGACAACGGTAGAAAATACGGATGTTTCCTTTACTGTCCGTTGGTGCGCCCTTACGGCGACTGTCAGCACCACAGGTTACCGCATAATGTTCAAAAACGAAATCTATGATATTATCGCAATCGACCATATGAACTACAAAAAGAAGTGCATTAAATTCAGGTGCAGGAAGGCAAGGCGATAGCGTGGGAAAAACAGTAAAAATTGATGACCTTGCCGAAGAAGTTATGAAGGGGCTGACGGAGTATTCCAAACTCGCAACAGCCGATATGAAGAAAGCCGTTAAAAAAGCAGGAAACGATGTCCGCAAGGAAATACAATCAACTGCTCCGAAGGAAACAGGAGCGTATGCGAAAAGCTGGGCTGTAAAGACAACAAGGGAGTCGGCTGAGAAGTTAGAGGTTACTGTTCATTCAAAAAACAGATATCAGCTTGCTCATCTTTTGGAATTCGGACACGCAAAGCGTGGCGGTGGAAGAACCAAAGCCCAGCCGCATATCGCACCTGCCGAAGAAAACGGCATCAACGCACTTGAAAAGGCAATAGAAAAAGCATTGAAAGGGTGATGTTATGGATGAACTAATATCAATACTGAACGAGATCGGACTGCCTTATGCTTACGATCACTTTGCCGAGGGCGAAAGTCCGAACCCACCTTTTATCTGTTATCTCCTGCCGGGCAGTGATAACTTCGCGGCAGACGGCAGGGTCTATTACAAAATAAATGATGTACACATCGAATTGTACACCGATTACAAAAATACGGAGCTTGAACTGAAAGTGGAAGAAGTCCTTGACAGGCACAATATCTTTTACAACAAATCCGAGGTATGGATCGACAGCGAAAAGCTCTACGAGGTGATGTATTCTTATGAGATTGGGGGAATTTGCAATGCCGAATAAGAAAAAGAATAAGGTCAAATTCAATATATGCAATGTGCATTATGCCATTGTAAAATTGAACACTGACGGAACAGCGACCTTTGAAAAACCTGTACCCATGCCGGGTGCTGTGTCGCTGTCACTTGACCCGAACGGTGAGCCTAAAAACTTCTATGCCGACGGGTACGCCTATTACACTATAAGTAATAATATGGGGTATGATGGGGATATCGAATTGGCTCTTATCCCTGAGAGCTTCCGCAGAGATGTTCTTAAGGAAACAATCGACAGCAACGGAGTGCTTATCGAAAACTCAAATGTGGAGACTGAGAACTTTGCGCTCTTGTTTGAGTTTGACGGCGATGTGAAAAAGATAAGACACGTTATGTACTACTGCTCCGCATCCCGTCCGACAATCGAATCACAGACCAACGAGGATGAGATCGAGGTTAAAACAGAGAAGCTGACAATAAAGGCTGCTCCGCTCGGCAACGGTCTCGTTAAGGCAAAAACAGGTGATGATACCAATGATGAAGTATATCTGAATTGGTACAGCGAGGTGTATCTGCCGAACTCCGTTATCGGCGGTGAAGCGGAATTTATTGCTATGGAAAAGTGAGGTGTGAGAAATGAGCATGACACAGACAATAGAGATTGACGGACAGCCGGTAAAATTCCGTGCATCCGCCGCCATTCCGAGAATATACAGGATGCGTTTTCACAGGGATATTTATCGTGACCTTTCGGCTTTGGAAAAATCCCTCGGAAACCAAGATGAAGGCAGCAGCAATCTTGATTTATTTTCTTTGGAGATGTTTGAAAATATCGCTTTTATTATGGCTAAACACGCCGATGCATCTATCCCGGATACCCCGGAGGAATGGCTTGATAACTTCAATACATTTTCCATTTATCAGGTTCTGCCGAAGCTGATAGAACTTTGGGGACTGAATGTTCAGACCACAGTACAGTCTAAAAAAAACTTAGACCAACTGACCGCGAAATGACGACACCATTATTTCTGCTCCGATGCGTACAGCTTGGCTTATCTATCCGTGACCTTGACCTGCTTACGATTGGATTAGTCAACGATATGTTTATCGAAAGCAGGAATGATGATTATAACGGGTATTCGGAAATTGCAACGCAGTCTGATTATGATTTATTTTAACAGAATGGAAGGAAGTGACACCCGATGGCTAACAGAATAAAAGGTATAACAGTCGAGATCGGCGGAGATACTACACGTCTGACGAAGGCTCTGAAAAATGTTGACAGCTCCATAAAAAGCACCCAGACCCAGCTTCGGGATGTCAATAAGCTGCTCAAGCTGGATCCCGGAAATACAGAGCTTTTAGCACAGAAGCATAAGCTGCTCGGTGACGCAGTAGGTCAGACCAAACAAAGACTTGAAACGCTGAAAACTGCCGCCGAGCAGGCTGATAAAGCCCTTGCTGCCGGGGATATTTCCAAAGAGCAGTATGATGCACTTCAAAGAGAAATTGTGGAAACGGAGCAGGAATTAAAGAAACTCGAAACTGCCGCCAACCAGTCCGCAACAGCTGTTCAGAAAATAGCTGCAAAAGGCGAAAAACTCAAAACCGTGGGAGATAATATTTCCAATGTCGGACAGAAGTTTTTGCCTGCGACTGTGGCAATAACAGGTCTTGGAACTGTAGCTGTAAAGACCGCTGCGGACTTTGATTCATCAATGAGTGAAGTAGCGGCTATATCGGGAGCGACCGGAAAAGACTTTGATGACCTTCGTGCCAAAGCCCGTGAGATGGGCAGTAAAACGAAATTTTCCGCTACAGAAGCGGCACAGGCGATGACGTATATGAGCATGGCCGGCTGGAAAACAAAAGATATGCTCGGCGGTATCGAGGGTATTATGAACCTTGCGGCGGCATCCGGTGAGGATCTGGCAACCACCTCAGATATCGTCACAGACGCACTTACTGCCTTTGGATTATCCGCTGATGATTCAGGACATTTTGCTGATATTCTGGCGGCAGCAAGTTCCAACGCAAACACCAATGTTTCCATGATGGGTGAAACATTCAAATACTGTGCGCCTATTGCAGGTGCGTTAGGGTTCTCCGCAGAAGATACTGCCGAAGCAATCGGTCTTATGGGCAACGCAGGTATCAAGTCATCACAGGCAGGTACTGCTTTACGTTCTATAATGAACAATCTGTCAAAGGATGTTAAACTGACAGGTAATGCCTTTGGCTCAATGACAATAAAAACAACCAATCAGGATGGCTCAATGAGGTCGCTGAACAGTATTCTTGCCGATTGCCGTGTTGCTTTCGGTCAGATGTCAGAATCCGAAAAGGCTGCCAACGCACAGGCACTTGTCGGCAAAAATGCAATGAGCGGATTCCTTGCCCTGATGAATGCTGCTCCGTCTGATATTGAGAAGCTGAACACAGCTATTACAAACTGTGACGGCAAAGCCGGAGATATGGCTGAAACGATGCAGAACAATCTCGAAGGGCAGATCACTATTTTAAAGTCACAGTTACAAGAACTTGCTATCTCCTTCGGCGACATTCTTATGCCTGCAATCAGACAAATCGTTTCTTGGATTCAAGGACTTGTGGATAAGCTGAACGGTATGGATGAGGGTACAAAAAAGACTATAGTAACAATAGGACTTATTGTTGCGGCGATAGGTCCGGCACTGATAGTAATAGGAAAAGTAATATCGTCTGTCGGAACTATTATGACCCTTGCGCCTAAAATATCAGGAGCTATCACTACTGTGAAAGGCGCTCTTTCCGGACTGAATTTAGCAGGACTTATCGCAAATCCGATAACACTCGTTATAGCTGCTATTGCTGCACTTGTCGCAGCTTTCATTTATCTGTGGAATACAAATGAAGATTTCCGCAACGCTATGACGGAAATATGGAATGGTATTGTCGGAAAGTTTCAGGAGTTTTTTCAGGGTATCGTTGACAGGCTGAATGCCCTCGGTTTTAACTTCAACGACATCGGCGAAGTTATTATGGCAGTATGGGATACCGTCTGCTCATTCCTTGCACCTGTGCTGGAAGGTGCTTTCCAATACATAAGCAATATGCTTTCGTATTCTCTTGATATGATAACTTCCATCCTGGATATTTTTATCGGTATTTTCACGGGCAACTGGGAGCAGGTATGGGAAGGTGTCAAGGGCATATTTATGGCTGCATGGAACTTCCTCGTTAACAATATCAAAAATATACTGAATGTGTTTAAGGGGATTTTTGAAGTCTTTCTCAGCTGGTTCGGCATATCGTGGGATGATCTATGGAACGGTGTAAGTGAGTTTTTCAATAATATATGGAAAGGAATAAGCGGATTTTTCAGTGGCATAATGAATGGTATCAGAACTACTGCTGAAACAGTCTGGAATGCAATATCCGCCTTTTTTACGATTATATGGACTGCTATACAGAATACCTTTACAACGATTATTACTGTGATACAAACCATTCTTTCCACAGCATGGAATACAATCAAAACTATAATCGAAACTATCTGGAATCTGATATCTGCTTATTTTACCACCGTCTGGAATATCATAAAAACGATTTTTACAACAGTTGTATCTGTGATACAGACAATCCTTTCCACTGCATGGAATACGATAAAATCTGTCATTGAAACAATCTGGAATCTGATATCGACTTATTTTACCACTGTGTGGAATATTATAAAAACTATTTTTACAACGGTGGTAAATGCGATTCAGACTATCCTTACCACTGCATGGAATACAATTAAAACGGTTATACAGACAGTCTGGACTGTTATATCAACATTTTTTACGACCATATGGAATACCATAAAAACAACATTTACAACAGTCGTTACGGCAATACAGACCTTCCTGACTACTGCCTGGAACGCTATACAAACGGTGATAACAACCGTAATGAACGCAATACATACCGTGATTTCTACTGTATGGAATACGATAAAAACCGTTATTACAACGATTATTACGGCAATTCAGACGTTCATCACCAATGCGTGGAACACGATAAAAAACACGGTATCGACTGTTGTTAATGCGATACAGACCGTTATTTCCACTGTATTCAATACGATAAAGACAGTGATTTCCAATATCATGAACGGTATCAGCAGTACGGTGTCAAGCATCTGGAACAATATAAAAAATACAGTTTCAAATGTTGTTGGTGGTATAAAGGATGCTGTTTCAAATGCCTTTAACAATATTTTATCCGGCATAAAAAATGCCATGTCCAATGTATATAATGCTGTGAAGGGCGGCTTTGATAATGTCAAAAACTTTATGGGCAACCTTGCATCAGAAGCGTTTAACTGGGGTAAGGATTTGATTTCCGGTATCGTAAACGGCATCAATAACTGTATCGGCTGGGTAACTGATGCTGCCTCAAATGTCGGCAATGCTATCCGTTCTTTTCTGCACTTCTCCGTGCCGGACGAGGGTCCTCTTACCGATTATGAGCGCTGGATGCCGGACTTTATGAAGGGTCTTGCAAAGGGTATAGAAAATAGTCGTGGAATGATAAAGTCCGCAATAAAAAATGTATCTGCGGATATGGTCGTAAATCCTCATGCAGAAGTCACAGCTCCTGCTTCAGATGGCGGTGTATCTCAAACCGACCTTACTGAACTGATAACTGCGATAAAAGGGGCTTTTCCTAAAGGCGGCACTGTGGGTGGTAGCGGTGACATCGTTATTCCGGTGTATGTCGGCGGCACTATGCTCGATGAAATTATCGTTAATGCTCAGCAAAGAGCAAACTTAAGAAGCGGAGGAAGGTAGCATGGCATTTACAGAATATCTGAAAATAAACGGTGAGCTTTTGCCGTATCCTGATTCCTACGACCTGTCGCTTTCCTCCGTAGAATCCGATTCCGGCGGCGAAACAGAAGCCGGAACAAGACAGCGTGATGTTGTACGTCAGGGTGTTGTTGACATATCCGTTTCCTTTACGGTAACGGCTGTGTGGCTGAAAAAACTAACAGCATATTTAAAGCAGAACAAACTGACTGTGCAGTATTTTGACACAGACAGCTTGTCACTTAAGGAAACTGAAATGTATATTGACGGCTTCAAAGCAAAGTTAGAGCAGGATACAAGTTATAAAGGGTTATGGACTGTGGATTTTACTTTGAAGGAGTATTAAAAACTTACATGGGAGGAGGAAACCAATGTATCCTGTATCTGACGCATTTATAAAAGCTATCCAAAGCAACAGCCGCAGTTATTTCTGGACAGGAGAGATAACTACCAAACGAGGACAGAAATATCAATTTAAAAATAAAGATATCGTCAAGGGCAGCGGATATATTACCCGTCAATGCTGCGGCAACACAGAGATAGAACTTGGCACAGTTTATGCCGCTGAGATGGGTATATCCCTTTTCACCGATATTGACAGATACAGCCTTGAAGATGGGACAATTACCCTTTTATTTCACCTTGATGTTGGTGATCATTATGAAGAAGTACCTATGGGAATATTCGAGATAAGCGAAGCTAACCGCAGTATAAAAACACTTGAAATAAAAGCCTATGATTGTATGCTTAATTTTGAAAAGAGCTTCAAAAATACGCTTTCTTCAGGCACTCCTTTTGACTTTTTCTCCCTCGCCTGTGAGAACTGTCATGTTCCTTTCGCACACACAAGAGCTGATATTGAGGCTATGCCCAACGGTAAGTTTATCTACGGCATTTACGGCGAAAATGATATAGAAAGCTGGCGTGATCTGCTTTTCTATACAGCACAGGTTCTCGGTTGCTATTGTCAGATAAACCGTGAAGGGAAACTGGAACTGCGTAAATACGGAAACACTCCTATAATGCAGGTATCGGACAAGCAGCGGTTTTCAAGCAGTTTTTCTGATTTTATTACACGCTACACAGCAGTAAACTCCACCAATCAGAAAACGACTACTGCTGAGTATTATGCCCTCACTCCCGATGATGGACTGACAATGAACCTCGGTGTTAATCCTCTATTACAATTCGGTTTGCGTGATACCAGAGAAAAGATAATACGCAATATTCTGAATGACATTTCCAAAGTCAGGTATGTTCCTTTCGATTCAGAAACGATCGGTAATCCTGCACTTGATATCGGAGATGTCATTTCCTTTTCTGGCGGTCACGCTGACGATACGCAGATTGCCGCAATAACAGGAATGACAGTCAAGATCAACGGCAAAACAACGCTCAAATGTATCGGTAAAAATCCCCGACTATCACAGGCGAAAAGCAAGAATGATAAGAATATCGCAGGCTTGCTTAATTCTGTGGAGGTAGGCAAAATAACCGTTCACTCGTATATGAATTCTTCTCCGTTTACTGTCGGCGAAAATGATGCGGAGATAGTCAGCCTTGAATTTGCATCTCAGGACGATACCGATGCGGAATTCCACGGCAGCATTCTTATTGATATAACTGCTGACGAGATACAGAAAACGGCGACAGCAAAGGTCGATGAAAAAGATGTTGTTGTGTTGTGGAATGAGGACGGCAGGGCAACGCTGAAAGTAACCTATGTGATAAATGATAATGTTATAAACACATATTATCCAATCGAAACGTGGCAAAGCGGTAAGCATATTCTGAACCTTTACTATCCGATATCCAAACTGGATGCAAACGCATATAACACCTTCAAAGTCAGACTGTCCGTAACAAACGGCTCCGGCTTTATTGACCGTATGCAGGCTCTATGCACCATCAGCGGTCAGGGACTCAGCGCCGGAAATGTATGGGATGGTCGTCTATCCTTTGAGGAGAAGTTTGTACCCGTTGCAGATGTCGGCAGTCTGGATTTCAGAAAGGCTATTGATATTGTTGAGCCTTATACAGAAATACCTGAACCGATAGGACTTGTGGATACCTTTACTCCTGCACGGTTCGGTCGATTGACAGCACTTCGCTTTATCGCACAGCCGCAGATGAACCCTGTAATTGTTACCGAGATCATCGAACCTGCCGACCGTGCCGAAATGACCTTTAACCGTGACTATGTAAAATCTGAAACGACCTTTGAATTCCAAACCGATTACAGCTTTACGAATTTTGAGGTGCCTATTGATGAGGGCAGGATGAGCCGACTGGATATAAACACGGAGCAGTTTGCGAGAATTGACAGTCTGGAGGTGCGAAGGAATGGCTAACTATAACTCACTTGAAGATATGCTGAATACTACCGAAAAAATGGAGTGCCTTGTAAACAATACCCGTCACGATGATGATGTTATGCAGTTTGTGGGTGTAGACTGGTTCAAATTTAACGGTTCGCTGATATCAAATATCTTCGTCAGCGGGAACAGCTTTATAGGCCTTGGTGCTAACTCTGAACATCTGCTTGTATGCCGCCGTGACGCTGCGATATACAGCTTTTACCGTGAAGAGGGAGAAATCTACGGAGTATATAAGTTTCTGAAATTACGCTGGGAAGGTTATGCACAGTACAATAACACTTCGGAAGATGTGCGGCTCTATTATGAGTGGTTTTTCTTTGATACCGGAGATATGCTGCTGAATATTATCAAAGCACCAAATGCCGCAGGGTATCTTGGAACAAACCGAGTAAACGGCAGTACAAATAGGGATTTCACCGTTGCGGTCACACAGCAACAGTACATTACCTTCTATCATAAGGACAATGACGGAAAACAGTTTGAAATTGAATACAAGCTGATAGACCTGATGCCGCCCTTTGACAGCAAATATCTGCTTTCAGACAAGGACGGTAAATTCTATCGGCTGATGCACAACAAAGCATTTGTTGACTCCATTATCTTCAACCGTGGACAGTGTATCCGCACAGGGCTTCTGCCCGGAAATGATATGAGAATATCAGTAACATTCAAAACAACTACTTTCGGCAATGCTGCTCTTTTCGGAGCAAGAACTACAGACAAGACAGATATGTTCGGAGTATTTTTGACCGATAGTAAACATATCACCTGTGTTTACGGAAATCAGAGCATAACCGAAGAAGTCGATGATTATAACGATGTGCCGATAAATCTTGAACTATCAGCAGAGGGACTTAAGCGTGATGGTATAGCAATAATGACCTTTGAGGAATCCGTTTTCACTTCTGCCTGTGAGCTTGTTATCGGCACAATAAACACAGCAGAAAAGCTCGACAGCCGATATTTTCGAGGGACTGTTTACGCCATTGACCTGTGGCAGGGTGAAGAACAGCGTCTGCACCTTGTACCATGTGTTGATGAAAATGTGAGAGCTTGTTTTTATAACACCATATCGGAAAGCACCTATCTTAATAACGGCTACGGAAAATTCTCCTATGAGGATGAAAACCTGATCTTTGATACTGAATCTTATCTTGAAGAAGTACCTGTAACTCGTCTTTCTGCATCTGCTTTCAGACAATATGGTTTTGATGATTTCCCGAGAGATGTTATTATCTCCCGTTTAGTAAATCCGACGCTCTATCATTGGCAGGATGCCGATATTGAACTGCCGCCGATCAGTGCGAAAATAACGGCTATTCCTCCTGTTCAGCTTGTCTATTCAAAAAATACAGAAATGAATGACAGCACTATCTTGGGTATAGAAAGCGTGGAGATCGATTCCGATGATAACACTTTATTTGCTTTTTCCTTTGACGGTGGCACTACATGGAAAGCGTACACAGAAGGCAAGTGGGCTGTACTGTCTGAAGAAACAAGCGGAATGAATCGGGAATCAATAAAAGCTGTCGGCACTGATGCGTGGAATGAAGCGGCTGCGGATAGGCAGTATAAAATACGGTTTGCATTGCGTGAGGGCGGCTATGTCAATAAAATAGTTGTACATTATCTGAACTGAGGTGATCACTTGAAAGGAATAACTGAAATTGAACTGACTGATGTCAGAACAGGAGCAAAAGAAAAATATACCGAAACAAACCTTGTCACCAATGTAATGGCGGACTTTTTTAGCCATAATATCAACGGTATGCTCTTTACTATCGAGGGCAACACAAACGACCTCAACGGAAATATGCTGCCGCTTTGCAAAAATGCCATCGGAGGTATTTTGCTTTTCTCTGATACCATAGAGGAAAATCCGAACAAATACTATGCGCCGTCAGCAAATCCCTGTGTCGGCTATGCGTCTAATGATGTTAACGCTACTACGAATGTTATGCGTGGGAGTATGAATCTGACAGAAACGAAGAAGCTTGATCACGGGTACAAATTTGTGTGGGATTTTACAACCTCTCAGGCAAACGGCACAATATCATGTGTAGCTTTAACCCATAAATGGGCAGGCATAGGATATATGGGTGACGGCTATAACGGTACAGGCAGTATCTGGGTGATGCGTTCACGCAGTGCCGGGAGCAGCGGACAGGCAAGAACAGCTTATATTAACGCTGTTGAGATAAATCCGGAAGAAAACTATTTCTGGACTATCGGCATCAACACTAATAATGAGCTGATTATTCAAAAAATCAGGATGAGCTTTACTGCCGTAGGTCTGAATGATACTATGCTCGGCACGAATTATGATGTCCTGTTTGAGATAAAGCTGAACCCCACAATGTTTGTTATGAGCAATCCGAGCAATAATGAAGGGGCTTATGATTTCTTTGACGGCAAGGATGGTTATTGGTACGGCTTTTGGGCTAGTGCTAACAAAGACGGTAATGCAAATCTGTGTAAAATAAAGATAAACAAATCCGATTTTAGTTTTACAGAAGAGCGTATGATTTTGAATGGTGTTCGGTCACAGGCGGTAGGCTATCACGGCGGCTACAATACCAATCCGCAGAGGAATGTGCAGAGCGTTTTGCAGAATGGTTATCTGTATATGGTGTCCTACGATAAGACAAAGGTTTATAAGATAAACATTGAAAATGCCGCAGATATAAAGGAAATTCCACTCGGTTCTGCAACGGCGTATAGCTGCAATGATGATTATTATCGTAGCGGAAGTATTTATCTTGCAAACCTCGGTGACTGGATAGTTGGTTCGGATTTCAGAATCAATACAGAGGACAAGGTGTTTCGCAAGGCTAATAGCGCACCGTGGACTTACACAAGCACACCACTATTTCAATACGGTCCCTATTTCTTCAGCTTTGGCGGCTATTATGCAAATTCCACACGGCAAAATTTATTCTTATGGACACCGTACTTGGCGACTATAAATAATCTTGAAACCTCCGTTATCAAAACAGCTGATAAAACAATGAAAATTACTTATACAATACAAGAAGAATAACCACGGAATCAGGCGGCAACCTTCGGGTGGCTGCTTTTTTCATACATTTATTATCAATAAGGAGCGTGATGCTTAATGAAGGAATTCTGGTACACGATACAGTTTATTTTCACTGTACTCGGCGGTTGGCTTGGGTATTTTCTCGGCGGCTGTGACGGGCTTTTGATTGCACTCGTGGCTTTTACTGCCATCGACTATATCACAGGCCTTATGTGCGCCATCAGTGAAAAAAGGCTGAACAGTAAAATCGGCTTTAAGGGTATCTGTCGCAAGGTGCTGATCTTCACTCTTGTTGGTGTGGCAAACATCATTGATGTGCAGGTCATCGGCACAGGCAGTGTACTCAGGACGGCGGTGATCTTCTTCTATTTATCGAATGAAGGTGTATCGCTATTGGAAAACGCAGCTCACTTGGGATTACCTATTCCAAAGAAGCTCAAAGACATTTTAGAGCAGCTGCACGACAGAACAGATAAGGAGGAAGATAAGAATGATCAAGGGAATTGATGTATCATCATGGCAGGGTAATATCGACTTTGCGAAAGTAAAGGCAAGCGGAATTGACTTTGTGATTATCCGTGCCGGATATGGCAGGGAAACAAGGCAGAATGATAACTGTTTTGAAGTGAATTACAGGAACGCAAAAGCCGCAGGGCTTGATGTGGGTGCTTATTGGTACTCATACGCTGATAGTGCTGAAGATGCCGTAAAAGAGGCTAAGGCTTGTATGGAAGTTATCAAAGGAAAGAAATTTGAATATCCGATTTACTTTGACCTTGAAGAACAGAGCCAGTTTGCTAAGGGCAGGAATTTCTGTGATAGTGTTATTAAGGCATTCTGCGGTGAACTGGAGAAGAACGGCTATCTTGCAGGACTGTACTGTTCTACATACTACCTGAACAATTACATCTCAAATGCTGTTGCTGGTAAATATGCACTCTGGGTAGCGCAGTACAATTACCGCTGCACATACACAGCAAACAAGTATGGCATCTGGCAGTATTCTTCCGAGGGCAGAATCAACGGTATCAGTGGAAATGTTGATATGGACTATTGCTATACTGACTATCCTACTATTGTTAAGAATGGCGGATATAACGGGTATAAAAAGGCGGTGAAGAAAACTACATCGACCGCAACCACAACTACGGCGGCTAAAGCAAAGAAAACGGTCGATGAGCTTGCAAAAGAGGTCATTGCCGGAAAGTGGTCTGCCGGAGATGAACGCAAGCATAAGCTGACTGCGGCTAGTTATGACTACAATGCTGTGCAGAAAAGAGTCAACGAGCTTATGGCAAAGCCGAAACTCAAATCTGTGGATGATATTGCAAAGGAAGTCATTCAGGGTAAGTGGGGCAACGGTGACGAGCGTAAAGCAAAACTCACCTCTGCCGGATATGATTACGGCAAGGTGCAGGCAAGAGTAAATGAGCTGATGAAAAATCAGTAATACGGATAAGGCAGACACTCATCTCGCTTGGTGGGTGTCTGCTGAATTTTTTATGCGGGGGTGTTTGCATGACTAAGGAACAAAAGGCACTTGTTGTAAAG
>NZ_JBKXNW010000020.1:0-19791 GCF_047012705.1 Pseudoruminococcus sp.
ACCTGCGGCATCTTGGTCCCAAACCAAGCACTCTACCAAACTGAGTTACACCTCGTTTTCTCACAGCTTCATTATTATACTATATGGAATTTATTTTGTCAACGCTTTTTTCAATTTTTTTGAAATTTTTTTGTTTTTTAAATTATAATGACGCAATATAGAGAAAGAGGTTTTATTCTAAACTTAATTTATACCTTGTACTATTTAAATTTAAAACTATGTAAAGCAATAATTTTACACAGCCATATTAAAACATCGACATTTTCTTAAACAAAATTTTCATTTATTGGAGAAAGTCTTTGATAAATTGGCAGCTTCTTTGAGTAATAATGTAAATTTCTTCTATAAAAATAGATTCACAACAAGTCTGCTGTGAATCTACTTAATTTTTTATATTTTAACTTAATATTAATCAAAGAACTTTGAGTGGATAGCTGAAACAGCCTTATCTGCATCATCTGCATTAATAAGAACTGAAACCTTAATTTCACTTGTGGAAATCATCTGAATATTGATTTGTGCATCAAAGAGCGCCTCGAACATCTTTGTAGCAACACCTGCATGGCTCTCCATACCTGCACCGACAATAGAAATCTTTGCAACATCTTCTGAAAGAGTTACAGACTTACCGCCAACAACAGAAATAAAGTCTTCCATAATAGCAACTGCTTCCTTGCCATTTTCCTTAGCTACTGTGAAAGCGATATCCTTTGTGCCGTCACGGCCGATTGACTGAAGAATAATATCAACATTTATACCCTTAGAAGCAAGCTTGGAGAAAAGCTTAAATGCAAGACCCGGAACATCCGGAACACCAACAACTGAAATACGAGCAACATTTGTATCCTTAGCTACACCGCTGACCAACATTTTTTCCATTTTAACTGCCTCCTTAACGATTGTGCCCGGTGCATTTGTCATACTTGAAAGCACCTCAAGCTCTATGTTATATTTTTTAGCCATTTCTACGCTTCTGTTATTCAAAACCTGTGCACCGAGAGTTGCAAGCTCAAGCATCTCATCATAAGAAATTGTATTGAGCTTCTTTGCGTTGCTGACCTTTCTTGGGTCAGCTGTATAAACACCCTCAACATCTGTGAATATCTGGCAAAGGTCTGCGTGTGCCGCCGCTGCAATAGCAACTGCACTTGTATCAGAACCACCACGACCAAGTGTTGTAACATCATTATAGCGGTTAAGTCCCTGGAAACCTGCAACAACAACGATGTTATTCTTATCAAGCTCTTTCATTATACGGTCTGTGTTTACACGCTTAATTCTTGCACTTGTATAAGCTGAGCTTGTTTCAAAGCCTGCTTGCCAGCCAAGAAGTGAAACAACCGGATAACCAAGCTTTTCGATAGCCATAGCAAGAAGCGCTATTGACATCTGCTCGCCTGCTGCAAGAAGCATATCTTTCTCACGCTTAGAAGCATTAGGGTTGATTTCGTTTGCTTTTTCGATAAGGTCATCAGTTGTATCGCCCTGTGCAGATACAACAACGACAACACTGTTGCCCTTTTTATATGTATCTGTAACTATTTTGGCGACATTCATTACTCTTTCAGCATTTGCTACAGAGCTTCCGCCGAATTTCTGAACAATTAAACTCATCTACAATTTCTCCCTCTTTTTATTATATATACGCTGACTTTGGTTAAGCTCATATTTAGTTAACCAAAGCAACGAAATAAACAAGATTATTATATCAGATTTTCTTTAAAAATTAAAGATCTGAAATTCTGATTTTTGAAAGAACCTTTACACCGCTATCTTCAAGAGCCTTAACAGCTTTTTCTATATCAGATTCTTTCATATCGCCTGTTGTAAAGGCAAACTCGTTTTCCTTAGCGCCATTTCTTGTAAGAACTTTAACGCCTGCAAAAAGCTCATTAGCTTTTTCAAAAGCTGCCTTTGTGTCATCAGCCTCTGCTCTTACATAAACGCTCATAATAGTATTTGCATAAGGCTCTACATCGCTCTCTGAACCATCTGCCCAACCGAGATATTTTCTTGCAGAAAGATGCTTAACGCAGTCTATAATATCAGCAACAACAGCACTTGCAGTAGGAAGCTTACCAGCACCCTTACCATAGAATACAACATCACCTGTTGCATCGCCACGAACAAGAATACCGTTGAATACATCGTCAATACCTGCAAGCTGACTGCTGCGTTCAATGAACATAGGCTCAACTGTAATATCGACCTTACCATCTTCAAGTTTCTTAACTTGACCGATAAGCTTTACTACTCCACCCCATGCGTCTGCATAGAGAACATCGTCAAGAGTGATTTCTGTTATACCCTTTGTATTAACATAATCAGGATAAATATGCTTGCCATATGCAAGAGAAGCAAGAATACAAATCTTTCTGCAAGCATCATCGCCCTCAATATCAGCCTTTGGATTTCTCTCGGCATAGCCAAGCTCCTGAGCCATTTTAAGTGCGTCTGCAAAAGGCATTTGCTCACGAATCATCTTTGTGAGGATAAAGTTTGTTGTACCATTGAGGATACCGGCAATCTCGATAACATCATTTGCTGCAAGGCACTGGCTCATTGGGCGGATAATTGGAATACCGCCGCCTACGCTTGCTTCAAAGAGGAAGTTTGCATTCTTTTCCTGCGCGATGGCAAGAAGCTCTGCACCTTTTTTAGCAACAAGTTCTTTATTTGAGGTTACAACGCTTTTGCCTGCCTGTAAGCAACGCTTAACAAAATCATAAGCAGGGTTTATTCCGCCCATAACTTCGGCAACAACTTTAACCTCATCATCATTCAAAATATCCTCAAAATTCTTTGTAAATCTATCCGCAAGAGGACTATCAGGAAATTCTCTTATATCAAGAATATACTTGATATTGATTTCTTCCTTTGCTCTTTTGGCAATGCTTTCGGCATGGCTTGTTAAAACTTCTACAACGCCTGAACCGACTACACCATGTCCCATAACCGCTACCTGTACCATTTTTCTATCTCCCTTACTTTATAATAATATTATATAATTAAATTAATTTATCTTGTTTCTTCTAAGCTTGTCTGCTCCGGTTCAGATGATTCTACACTTGAATCTATACTTTCTGTAGAACTTTCACCACTCTCTGTACTTTCTGTTGAACTTTCGCCGCTTTCGGTACTTTCTGCAGAACTTTCACCTGAACTTTCGTTACTTGTATCAGAAGATTCGTTAGACCATTCATAGCTATATTCTGTGTTACTTGATTCTGGAGGTGTGATAATTCTTCCATGATTAGACGTACAGGTTCCAGGCATATTATCCGCTGTATAATAACCTGTTACTGTATCAGGACAAAGCGAATTTGCAATAAGACCGTTTTCTCGACAGAATTTCTGAGCAATAACTGTATCTGGTATGTTGAAGTCCTTATGTTCTTTCGTCTTGAGATATTCTGTCATAATCTCAGACCACAGAATATGGTTCTTGCCTTCTTCTTCCTGATTTATAGTAGCAGGAATATCGTGTCCTTGCCAAATACCTGCAACTGCGTAAGGGGAAGCTCCGACAAACCAGTTATCATAGGTATTATCAGTAGTACCTGTCTTACCGATAATATCCCAACCGCTGACGGCTGCACGATAACCAAGTCCTTCTTTATCGCTGACAACCTGATGGAGCAATCTATTCATAATTGCTGCTGTTTCTTCACTTATAGCACGGGAAGAAACTCTTTTATCTCTCTGGTCAAGGATAATGTTGTTATCTTGGTCAGTTACATAATAGTAGGTATATGGTTCGTAGTATGTTCCGCCATTACAGAACGGAACATATGAGGCTGTCATTTCACGAACGGTAGTTCCGCCATGAACACCACCCATGGACATAGCAACTATATTTTTTGAATCCTGATCTGGGTCAAGATGCGCAAGCTTAAACTTATTTGTAGCATAGTTATAGCTTTCGCTCATACCTATTTGATTGAGAAGGTTAACTGTCGCTGCGTTTGAAGAAATCTCAAGAGCAGTCATCACTGTTATATTGCCACGATAGCCCTCGTACCAGTTATTAGGACCTGCTACAACATTTCCATTTGAATCATAAGACCAATCAGGAATTGCTGTATCTGAAATCAATGATGAAAAGTTAACTATCTTATCTTCAATAGCAGGAGCATAAACGGCTATAGGCTTAATTGTTGAACCAGGCTGTAGGTATGCGCCATTTGCTCTATCAAAGAGGAATAATCCATCTTTTTCATTACGACTGCCCACTGTTGCAAGAATTCTGCCATCAAGCCCCATCATAATATAACCGCATTCGAGCTTCTTATCCTTAGGCGTCTTCCACTGAAGAACTTTTCTTTGTGCAATACTCTGTGCTGTTGGATCCATTGCTGAATAAATCTTTAATCCCTCTGTATAAAGCTTTCTCTCTGCCTCGCGCTCGCTTATATTAAGATTTTTCTGTAATGCTTCAGAAACCTCTCTGAACAGCATATCGTTATACCAACTTTGGGTTGGGTTTTCGTCGTCTTCATCGTCATAACTATATCCGACAAAGGTCATTGTTGCCGATTCCTTCATGGCAGCCTCATACTCAGACTGAGTAATTCTGCCCTGTGAATACATCTCTCCAATAACAACTTCACGGCGTTTTTTATTATTCTCAGGATAAGCAAGAGGATTATAAACTGCAGGATTTTGTGTAATACCTGCAATAGCAGCACACTCTGCAATAGAACACTCGTTTATATCCTTATCAAAATAAAAATTTGCGGCAGCCTGAACACCACTGCAACCACTTCCGAAGTTTACTATATTAAGGTAAGCCTCAAGAATTTCTTCTTTAGTATATTGCTTTTCGAGGTCAAGCGCATGGAATATCTCAGTAATCTTACGATTAAGGCTGACATCGTCATTTTCCGTAACATTCTTAACAAGCTGTTGTGTTATTGTAGAGCCACCGTAATCAGCCCTACCTGTAATAAGACTTAATACAGCGCCGCTTGTACGAATCCAGTCAACACCTTTATGGTCATAGAAACGCTTGTCTTCAATGGAAACAACTGCATCCGTCATCGCCTTTGGAATATTATTATAATCAACCCAAACACGATTTTCTGCATTATAAAGGTTTTGGTCGAGCGTTACTGTTCCGTCATCATTCGTGACATAAATACTACTGGTTATGTTTTTCTTTGCATTTCTTAAATCAAGACTAAATGGCTCATTTGCAACATCAATTATATAAGCCACAATAGAAATCATAACAACAACACCAGTAATAACTCCAACCAACAAGGCGGTAAGAAGTATTCTTTTAACAATACCCCATACCCTTGACAGCGCCGGATGACTTTCAGTGAAAATCATTACGCCACCTTCGTCAGAATAATTACTTATATCAGTATTTTTCATTCACGACAACCCGCCTTTCCCGAAAAATAATTCATTTTAAGAAACTAAAAATAATCATAGCTCGCTTATCTTAACTTAAGAATTGAATGTTATCTTTAGTATTATACCATAAAATCAAAAAAATGGAATGAAAAATTTAAAAATTCAAAATATATTTGCGATTTACCTAAATTTTAAAGAATTTTTATAGCATTTGACGAATAAATCACTATATTTTTGGCAAAATTAAGCTTGAAAAAGCCAAATATTTCATAAAGGGAGAGTAATTATAATGAAAAAAATGATTGCTGTTACGGGTTGTTTTGTAATCTTCTGTCTGATTATAAACGGTATACTAATACCCTCTCTGCCAAATGTAAATGCAGAAAACACTCCTCCAACAACACAAACAAGCTCTAGTGAGGAAAGCTCTGAAATTATCTCTAAACCTGAGGAATTTTATATTTTAAAGGATTATAACGGAAAAATTGCCGTTTACTCATCAAATTCTAACAAGCCGATAGAAATAACTAACGCTTCTACGGCTAAACTTCCCAAAAGTGACCAAGATGCCCTAAGAGCCGGCATTAAAGCAAAATCAAGAAAAGAACTTAATCGTCTTTTGGAGGATTTTTGCAGCTAATCGCTATAGCTTTTCCCCGAGCCATAATGGCGATGTCGCATAATCGCTTGACAAAGGCTGTATTATATATTAAAATAAAATGTGCATAATATGCCAAAGAAAATTATTTTTATACAATAACACAATATTTAATTTTCCTTGAAGATTCGATTTACTCATCGAATTATTTTTTACATCAGATATTTTTATTTCAAAAACGGAGGAAAAGTTTTTATGAGTTTCAGCATTCTCGGAACAGGCAAGGCTGTGCCTGATTATATCCTTACAAATGATGAGCTTTCGACCATCGTTGAAACAAACGATGAATGGATTCGTACCAGAACAGGTATTGAGGAAAGACGAATCTGTAAGGACGAAACTATTACTGAACTTTGCGTAAAGGCTGCTAAAGAGGCTCTTGATGATGCGGGTATCACTGCTGAACAGCTTGACCTTATTATTTGCTCTACTATGCGCGGCGAAAATCTTACACCTTCTCAAGGCTGTATGATTCAAAAAGAAATCGGTGCAAAATGCCCCGCTTTCGACCTCAACGCCGCTTGCTCAGGATTTATCTATGCTCTTGACGTAGCAGACGGATATTTCGTAAGAAAAAAAGCAAAATATGTTCTTGTTGTTTCTATGGATAACCTCTCTAACATAACAAACTGGAAAGACCGCTCAACCTGCGTTCTTTTTGGTGATGGAGGTGCCGCCGCTGTTCTTGGTGAGGGTGATGACCTCCTTGCAATTCACCTTACTGCCGCAGGAAATGATGAAGTTCTTCGTATTCCTCACGGCGAAAACTCTTCTCCGTTCTATGAACATAAGCCTGAACCTGCACTTCTTCAAATGATGGGCAATGATGTTTATAAGTTTGCTGTAACTGCTATGCCTGAGGGCATTAAAACAGTTGTTGATGAAGCCGGACTTCAACAGAGCGACGTTGATTGGGTTATTCCTCATCAGGCTAATATCAGAATTATCAATACAGCCGCAGCAAAGCTTGATATTCCAAGAGAAAGATTCTTCTGCAATATCAACCACTATGGAAATACATCTTCAGGAAGCGTTCCTATTGCTCTCCACGAGGCAAGTCAGGCTGGACTTCTTAAGAAGGGTGACATTATCGCTCTTTGTGCTTTCGGTGGAGGTCTTACAACCGGAAGCTGTATTATTCGTTGGTGTAAATAATGCGTTTTCCGTATAAAATTCGTTTTTTTCGGAATTATATGGAAACACTGCTTAAAATACGATAAAATTAACGGAGGTTAAAAGTCTTATGGCAAAAACTGTTTTTGTTTTTTCGGGACAAGGTGCTCAATACCCCTCTATGGGCAAAGAATTATATGAAAATTCTCCTGCTGCAAAGGCTGTTTTCGATATGGCGGAGGCAATTCGCCCCGGAACTATTAAACAATGCTTTGAGGGTACTAAGGAAGAACTTAGTATAACAATTAATACTCAGCCTTGTATGTTCGCAGTTGACCTTGCAGCCGCAGCCGCAGTTAAAGAGGCGGGCATTAACCCCGATTACATAGCTGGTTTTTCTCTTGGCGAAATTGCTGCTGTAGCTTTCGCAGGAATCTTATCATATGAGGAAGCTTTTAAACTCGTATGCAGACGAGCAGAGCTTATGGACAAGGCTGCAACTGAAAATAAAGGTGCTATGGCGGCTATCCTCAAGCTCACAACAGATAAAGTAGAAGAAATCTGCAAGAAATATAATAAAGCTTGGCCTGTAAACTATAACTGCCCCGGACAAACAGTTGTTGCTGCCGCTGAGGATGAAATTGACGCTCTCTGCGAAGATGTAAAAGCTGAAAAAGGCAAGGCTGTTAAACTTGCTGTAAGCGGCGCTTTCCACTCTCCGTTTATGGAAAGTGCATCTAAGGGACTTGCTGAGTACCTTGAGGGTATTACTCTTAGCGAACCAAACATCCCTGTTTATGCTAACCTCACTGCAAAGCCTTATACATTATCAGACGCTAAGGAACTTCTTGCAAAACAAGTTATGAACCCTGTAAAATGGCAGACTACTGTTGAAAACCTTATTGCAGAGGGTGCAGACACCTTTATTGAAGTTGGTGTTGGTAAAACTCTTGTTGGTCTTGTTAAAAAAACAAGCAAAGAAGTTACTGCTATTAATGTTGAAAACAAGGCTACCTTAGACGAGGCTAAGGCTATTGTTCTTGGTTAAAACTAAGATTTAAAATGGTCTTTCAGCTTTAAGGTTTTTAACCTTGAAAGGAATGAGTATAAATGTTTGAATTAACTAATAAAAATGCAATCGTTACAGGCGCTTCAAGAGGTATCGGCAAGGCTGTTGCTTTAAAGCTTGCTGCTCTCGGTGCAAATGTAGCTGTTGTATATGCTGGAAACGCTGAAAAAGCTAACGAAACTGTTGCAGAAATTGAGGCTCTTGGTGTAAAGGCTAAGGCATACTGCTGTGATGTTTCAAGTTTTGATTCTGCAAAAGAACTTATCGCTTCTGTAATCGAAGAATTCGGCGGAGTTGATATTCTTGTAAATAATGCCGGTATTGTTAAGGATTGTCTTGTTCTCTCTATGAAAGAAGATGACTTCGACAGAGTTATTGATGTAAACCTCAAGGGTACATTCAATATGATTAAAAATGTATATCAGCATATGATGAAAAAGCGTCGTGGCAGAATTATTAACCTTTCATCTGTTGTCGGTCTTAACGGCAACGCCGGTCAGGCTAATTACGCTGCTGCTAAAGCCGGTATTATCGGTATGACAAAGTCAGTCGCTAAAGAGCTTGCTGCTCGTGGCGTAACCGTTAACGCTATTGCTCCCGGTTTTATCGGAACAGATATGACTGCCGCTCTCAGCGACAAAAATAAGGAAGCTATAATGGCGTCTATCCCTGCAAAGAAAATGGGTACTCCTGATGATATAGCTAACACTGTTGCGTTCCTTGCAAGTGACGAAGCTGCATATATCACAGGTGAAGTTATTAAGGTTGATGGCGGTATGGCAATGTAATTTGCCTTTCGCTTGATAGATATAATATTAGTAGTATAATTGTTTGTAATACTCAGAATTTTATCTGAGCTATTTAAGAAAGGAATTGTTTTAAATGAGAAGAGTTGTTATAACCGGTATCGGTGCTGTAACACCTGTCGGAAACGATATAGAAACAATGTGGAATTCACTTATAAACGGAAAAAATGGCATTGACTATATAAAGAGCTTTGATACTGAAAAGCTTAAAGTTAAAGTTGCTGCTGAAGTTAAAGACTTTGACCCGACAAAGTATATTGAAAAAAAGGAACTCAGAAAAACTGACCTTTTCTGTCAGTATGCTATTGCAGCAGCTTGTCAGGCAGTCGAGGATAGTGGCATTATCGGCACTATTGAAGACGAAAAGCTTGGTGTTTATGTTGGTTCCGGCACAGGCGGTATGCACACATTCTTCACTCAGTGCGAAAATATGATTGCTGAGAAGAAGATTTCTCCATTCTTTATTCCTATGATGATAGGTAATATGGCTGCTGGTCTTATCGCTATCCGTTTCAGTGCAAAGGGTCCTTGTCTTCCTGTTGTTACAGCTTGTGCTACATCAACACACGCTGTCGGTGAAGCTTTCCACGCAATTAAGAACGGCTATGCAGACGCTATCATCACCGGTGGTGCTGAGGCTGCTATTACACCTCTTGCAATAGCAGGTTTTTCAAGCTGTATGGCCCTTTCTACAAGAAATGACCCGAATAGTTCGTCTATCCCATTTGACAAACGCCGTGACGGTTTTGTTATGGGTGAGGGCGCCGGTATACTCGTTCTTGAGGAATATGAACATGCTGTTGCTCGTGGTGCTAAGATTTATGCAGAAATTGCAGGATATGGCAATACTTGCGATGCACATCATGTTACAGCTCCAGACCCAGAAGCAGCCGGTGCAGCTCGCTGTGTAGAAATTGCATTAAAAGAAGCTGGTATCACAGATGACGATACTCTCTATATCAATGCTCACGGCACAAGCACGCCTGCAAATGACAAGACAGAAACAGCCGCTTTCAAGAGAGCTCTCGGCGAAAAGGCTTATGACACATATATCAGCTCAACAAAGTCTATGACAGGACATATGCTCGGTGCAACAGGTGCAGTTGAGGCTATTGTCGCTGCTCTTGCTGTTAAGAACGGAATTGTTCCTCCTACTATCGGACTTGAAGAGCCTGACCCAGAATGCGACCTCAACTATGTTCCTAACAAGGCTGTTGAAGTACCGCTTACTGCCGCTGCATCAACTACATTTGGTTTCGGCGGTCACAATGCTTGTATCGCTTTAAAGCAGATAACTGAATAATAAAATTAAAGCTATAAAAGCCTTTAACAAAAAGGAGCGGTAAAAAGCCGCTGAAAGGAATGAATCAAATGCCAATTTTTGATATTGACGAAATCAAGGAGCTTTTGAACGCATTCGATAGCTCAAAAGCAACTGAGCTTGAAGTAAGAGGAATGGACGGCGAAAGATTGATATTCAAACAAACAACAGCCGCTCCTGTTATTGTTGCTAACGAACAGCCTATAATAGCGCAGCCTACTGCTGTTACAACTACTATTCCACAGGCAGTTTCTAACGATGCGTCAGCTACTTGCACAAAGGATGAACCTGTTCAGGAAGGCACTCCTATTCCATCACCTATGGTAGGCGTTTTCTATGCGGCATCTTCACCTGACGCTGAACCTTACATTAAGGTGGGTTCTAAGGTACATAAAGGCGATGTGCTTTGCCTGATTGAAGCTATGAAGCTTATGAATGAGGTCACTGCTGAAAAAGACGGCGAAATCGTGAGCATCTGTGCTGAAAACGGCCAAGTTGTAGAATACGGTCAGACTTTATTTATGGTAAAATAAAATATCAATTCGGAGTTTGAAAGAATTTCGACTATTTTAAGTCGTGATTCTTTCAAGCTTTGTTTTGTTTGTGAAAGGAATTAAAAAACAGTGAATAAGGAAGAACTTAAAGCTATTATCCCTCACAGAAATTCTATGCTCCTCATTGATGAGGCTACAAAAATTTCAGAAGATACTTCTGTCGGCAAGAAAACTATTGTCGGTGACGAATGGTTTCTTGACGGTCATTTTCCGGGCAACCCCATTGTTCCGGGAGTTATACTCTGCGAAATGATGGCTCAGACAAGTGCTGTTATTATTGCTGAAAAATCCGCAATAAGCACTCCATACTTCACAAGCATTGAAAAGGCTCGCTTTAAGGAAATGGTTCGCCCTGGCGATACATTTGAGATTGAATGCAAGCTTACAAAAAATCGTGGTATGTTCTATTTTATCGAGGGCAAGGGTACTGTAAACGGTAAACTCTGTGTTAGTGCCAATTTCTCTTTTGCTCTTATTGAAAGGGAGTAAAGACATTGTTTTCTAAAATATTGATTGCAAACAGAGGCGAAATTGCTGTAAGAATTATTCGTGCCTGCCGAGAGATGGGCATTTCTACTGTCGCCGTTTATTCTCAGGCTGATAAGGACGCCCTTCATGTCAGCATAGCTGACGAAAGCTACTGCATTGGCGGTCCTCAAGTTGGTGACAGCTATCTTAATATGGCTGCTATACTTACAGTTGCAGTTATTTCTGGTGCTCAGGCTATTCACCCAGGATACGGTCTTCTTTCTGAAAATGCAAAATTCGTTTCACTCTGCGAAAAGTGTAATATTGAGTTTATCGGACCTTCAAGCGAAATGATTTCTAAGCTTGGCGACAAGGACGAAGCTCGCAGAACTATGAGAAATGCCGGAGTTCCTGTAACTCCCGGCACTGATATAATCGAAGATGTAAATATTGCTAAGGAAAAAGCCGCAGAAATCGGCTATCCTATCCTTATAAAAGCTCGTTCCGGCGGCGGCGGTCGCGGTATTCGTCTTGTACACAATGAAAACGAATTTGAAAATGCTTTCCATTCTGCATCAGCAGAGGCTCAGAGTGCTTTTGGCGACGGTGCCGTCTATATTGAAAAGTATCTCAAGCCTGTTAAACATATTGAAATGCAGTTACTTTGCGATAAGTTCGGCAATGTAGTTTGCCTGGGTGAGCGTGAATGCTCTGTTCAGCGCAAAAATCAGAAGCTTATCGAGGAAAGCCCCTCCCCTGCTATCACACCTGAAATTCGTGCAAATATGATGGCGGCTGCTAAAAAGGCTGCTCTCGCTGTTGGCTATGAAAATGCTGGTACAGTAGAATTTTTGCTCGACAAGGACAAGAATTTCTACTTTATGGAAATGAATACAAGACTTCAGGTTGAACATCCTGTCACAGAAATGGTTGTAGGTATCGACCTTGTCCAATGGCAAATCAGAATTGCCGCAGGTGCAAAGCTTTCTATGACACAGGATAAGATTTTTATTCACGGAAGTGCCATAGAATGCCGCATAAACGCAGAAGACCCTAACAATAATTATCGTCCAAGCTGTGGTACTATCAATCTTTTACATATTCCTGGTGGTCCTCAGGTTCGTTTTGATACTGCTATATATCAAGACTACACTGTACCTCCATATTATGATTCTATGATAGGAAAGCTTATAGTTCAGGCTCGTTCTCGTGAACTTGCTATAAGAAAAATGAAAATGGCTCTCAGTGAGCTTATTATTCAGGGCATTACTCATAACAGAAATCTTCATTTAGATATACTCTCTGATAAGGAATTTGTTGACGGTACTTATACAACAGGCTTTATGGAAGATTTTGATAAACGCCGTAACAAACAAAAGGACGAGTAATTTGCTCAAAGCTAACTATAATATATCTACAAGCCTTTGGGTACTTTGAGCGGAAAGGAAAGAGCTTTAATGTTTAATTCTGATATTTTTAATTTTATGAAGCCAAAAAATGAGCTTGAAAATCAGGGCGAATGGGCAGAATCCCGTCCATTTATTCCGGATGAGCTTTGGGTTAAATGCCCTGCTTGCAAAAATATGATTCTTACCTCTGACCTTGAGGATAACCTAAAGGTTTGCAGCAAGTGCGGTCATCATTTCCGCACAAATGCTCGCTACCGCATAAATATAACTGTTGATGAGGACAGCTTTAAAGAAATGGACGCTGACCTCGTTTCTGAAAATATTCTTGATTTTCCTGAATATACTCGCAAGCTTAAAACATCAAAGATGTCAAGTGGAGAAAATGAGTCTGTTATCTGTGGTACTGCGGAAATCGAGGGTTCTAAGACTGTGCTTTGTGTAATGGATTCATCTTTTATGATGGGGTCTATGGGAACTGTTACAGGTGAAAAGATAACTCGTGCATTTGAATATGCAACAGAAAATAACTTACCTGTTATTGTATTTACTGTTTCTGGCGGTGCAAGAATGCAAGAGGGTATCCTCTCTCTTATGCAGATGGCTAAGACAAGCGGTGCTGTTAAGCGTCACAGCGACAAGGGCTTACTTTATATAACAGTCCTCACAGACCCTACAACCGGCGGTGTTACTGCAAGCTTTGCTATGGAGGGCGATATTATTCTTGCCGAACCAAAGGCCCTTATCGGTTTTGCCGGACCAAGAGTTATAGAACAAACTATTCGTCAAAAACTTCCTAAGGACTTCCAGACAGCTGAATTTCTCCTTGAAAAAGGCTTTGTTGATGCTGTTGTCAACCGCAAGGATATGAAAAAGACACTTTCAAAGCTTTTGAAGCTTCATTCTAAGGAGGGAATCTAAGATGAGTGCGATAGATAAAGTTAATGCTGCAAGAGCAAATAACAGACCTACTTCAATCGACTATATAAATAAAATATTCGGAGATTCCTTTATAGAACTTCACGGCGACAGAAAATTTGGCGACGATAAGGCTATTGTCGGCGGTATAGCAAAGCTTAATGATATGCCTGTAACAGTCATTGGCATAGAAAAAGGCAGAAACCTCAAGGAAAGAATGGAAAGGAACTTCGGTTCTGCTCACCCTGAGGGTTACCGCAAGGCTCTAAGACTTATGAAACAGGCCGAAAAATTCAGACGACCTGTTATCTGTTTTGTAGATACATCGGGTGCATATTGTGGTATCGGTGCCGAAGAGCGTGGTCAAGGTCAGGCAATCGCCGAAAACCTTATGGAAATGATGACTCTCAAAACTCCGATTCTTACTATTCTAATCGGTGAAGGCGGAAGCGGCGGTGCATTGGCACTCGCAGTTGCAGACGAGGTATGGATGCTTGAGAATGCTATTTATTCCGTTATCTCTCCTGAGGGCTGTGCAAGTATTCTTTGGAAAGATTCAAGCAAAACTGCTGAAGCATCTGAATGCTTGAAAATAACTTCTCAAGACCTTTTCTCTATGGGCGTTATAGAAAGAATTATCAGAGAGCCAAAAGACCTTGACAGCAAGCTTTTTGACGGTTTAAAGCATATCATTGCACAGACTGTCAGCAAAAAGCTTGAACAGCCAATAGATGTATTGCTTGATAACAGATATAATCGTTTCAGAAAGTTTGGCAAAGATTCTGCTACTTATCTTAGAAATGACGAATAATTGAATTAAAAATTAAAGCCATCGTTCATTTTTTATTGAACGGTGGCTTTTTAATTTGAGAAATATTAAATTCAAGGTTTTAGGTAAGTTTGCCTGTTAATATTAAGCTTTTACAATGTCATCTGCGAGAGTTTCGAGGGCTGTAACTGTTTCTGGTTTTACTGTTGATTTAATTGTAACAACATTATCTAAGACTGTAAGGTTCTTCATTGTCTCAAGTATACCCTTCATTGTACGAGCTGCAGACGGTGCCCATGAACCGTTTTCGATTATTGCAATCGTACGATTCTGATAGTTTTTAGCTTTTAAATGGAGCAAGAAATCCTGCATAACTGGGAATACTCCTCCATCATATGATGCTGATGCAAGGACAAGCTTATTATATCTGAATGCATCTTCAACATTTTCTGCCATATCACTGCGTGAAAGGTCTGAAACTGTAACCTTAACTGCACCCTTTTCTCTTAGCATCTCTGCAAATTGTTTTGCTGCTGTAGCTGTATTGCCGTGAATTGAAGCATAGGCAACGAAGATACCTTCATCTTCTGGCTGATAACTGCTCCAAATATCATACTTATTAATATAATAGCCAAGATTCTCTTTGAGGATAGGTCCATGAAGTGGGCATATCATCTGAATATCAAGTGTTGCAGCCTTCTTGAGAAGAGCCTGAACCTGAAAACCATATTTACCTACAATATTAAAGTAGTAGCGTCTTGCTTCGCAAGCCCAATCTTCATCAGCACTCAATGCACCGAATTTTCCGAAACCATCGGCTGAGAAAAGAACTTTCTCGCTCTCTTCATATGTAACCATAACTTCCGGCCAATGAACCATAGGTGCCATAATAAATTTGAGTGTGTGTGTGCCAATATTAAGAGTGTCACCCTCTTTTACTACTATCTTTCTTCCCTCAAGGTCAATATCAAAGAACTGAGGAATCATAGCAAAAGTTTTGACATTTCCGACAAGCTTCATCTCCGGATACTTATCTGCAAGAATTTTCAAGCTTGCTGCGTGGTCCGGCTCTAAATGCTGAACAACAAGATAATCCGGCTTTTTGCCATCAAGGACTTTTTCGAGATTTTCGAGCCATTCATCAGTTTTGCGTTTATCAATGGTATCCATAACAGTAATCTTATCATCAAGAATAACATATGAATTATAGGATATGCCATTAGGAACTACATACTGACTCTCGAAAAGGTCTATATCGAGGTCATCTGCACCAATATATTTGATGGAATCCGAAACTGTAATATTTGACATTATAAATTCCTCCAATTTTAAGAATTATTACTGAATATATAATAACATATTTATTGGCGCAATAAAAGCTATAAAATAAAATTTATATATTTTTTTCAATTCGGGAAGATTTTGCTTGACAAATCAGGCTCTAAGTGATATAATAATTCTTGCTTGATTGAAAGCGTTGTCAACTGAATACGGGGCATTAGCTCAGTTGGTTAGAGCAACCGGCTCATAACCGGTCGGTCCGGGGTTCGAGTCCCTGATGCCCCACCAAGAAATCCGAATGTTATTTTGACATTCGGATTTTTTGATTTTATTATTTTCAGAAGATTTTATATATAACAAAAGACGGCTGATTTTTAACAATCAGTCGTCTTTTGCGTTGAAAGGTGTGTATTTTATGTTTTACTCGAAATCTTAATTAGAATCTTCTGATGTTATCATTAGCGTGTCTTTGTGCAACTGCTCTTTTCATAGCCTTTGTCATACGCTTTTTAGATCTTACCATTGCGGCTACAACAGAAACACTGAGAACAAGAATCAAACCAAGAAGAATATAGAGCATATTTCTTGCATTTGAAAGATGATTGTCGCTCTGCTCTTTCTCTAATGAAAGCTTCTCTGTCTTAGATGTTGCAAGTCCTGACATTGCCTCGTTTGCAACTGATGCAGTATCTGTAATGATACCCTGTGCCTTTTCGGAGCCTTGTCTTGCAATACTCTTTGTGATACTGTTACGAACCGTATCATCGGCAACGCCATTTGCTTCGAGTTTATTCTCTTTCTGATAATCCTGAACTGCTGTTTCAAGCTCATCATTAAACTCGCCTGTTATAGAACCTTCATAATAGCCAAGCTTTGTGAGGTCACTTTCGAGCGACTTAACATCGCTGCCGTTATAACCTATTTGGAGATTATCATAATCCTCTGACTTAACAGCCTTATCGGAATAAAATACCTTTAATTCTTCAGCAGAAAGTGACTTGCTTACTTCAAGACCTGCATTTTTCTGATATGCGTTAACTGCCTTTAATGTAGCATCATCAAATACGCCTGTTGGCTCATCTGTCGTATATCTGAGTGCCTTAAGTCTTTTCTGAAGCTTTGTAACGGCACTTCCGCTCATACCATAGATAACTGCACCAGGATTTGGATTTTCTACGGCACTTCCACTAAAGAGTACGAGTTGGCTATTGAAATCTGCCTCACCTGTTGCCTCTATTCCATTAGCGCTTTGGAAAAGCTGCATTGCAATTACTGTATTTCCATCAAACTTGCCTTCTTCATATTCACCCTCTGTGAGGTATGAAAGAGAAACAAGCTTATTTTGAATATCCTTAATGCCTGTCTGTTTTTCGTCGAAATCGCCACTCTTGTAACTATTATACTTTGCCGGAGCTGATTCGGAGAAAATAGCATTCCATGTAGCTTCATCAACATTACCTGTTACTTCGATTCCTGCTTTCGCTTGGAAATCTTTAACAGCAGCAGTAGTTGCTTCGCCATAATAACCTGTTACTTCATATGTATAGTAACCAAGCTTTGTCAGAGTTTGCTGAACTTCTGTTATCTTTGCATCGGCAATAGTTTCGTCCATATCGCCCTCTTTAAGCGTTACAAACTTAGGCTTTTCAGGCTCTTTGCTTACTTCGGATTCCTCTTTGCTTGATTCTTCAACACTTGATTCTGGCTCAGATACTTCGCTTGATTCCTCAACGCTTGATTCCGGCTCAGATACTTCGCTTGATTCCTCAACGCTTGATTCCGGCTCAGATACTTCGCTTGATTCCTCAACACTTGATTCCGGCTCAGATACTTCGCTTGATTCCTCATAGCTTGGTTCCGGCTCTTTGCTGGTTTCTTGTTTACTTGGTTCCGGCTTCTTGCTGGTTTCTTCTTTGCTTGACTCAGGCTTACTTGGCGCTGGGTCTGCTGTTGCTGTGCTGTAATCTGTCTGTGAATAAGCGCTTGATGGAGGTGCGATATTGGAAACACCGTTAGAATCAAAGTAATATGTTACGCCATCAAGTGTTCTTGATGTGTTGACAATATACTGACCATTCTCATAGTAGAAAGAATTGCCATCAAACAATACCCAACCTGTTGTAGGATAAGAAACACCTGCAACCTTGAACCACTCAACCCATGGCTTTGAGTATACATCGTGATAAACAACGCCCGAGTTTTCATCTCTTGCATCAATAGCTGTGCCGCTTCCGATATAGATACCTACATGGTACGGCTGGTGAAGTCCAAGACCATGTATTCTTGGGATACCATCAGCTACATAGCCCCATTCTGGTGATGAGCCCAAAAGGTCTGTTCTGTTGCCGCCTACGCCGTTATAAGTGATGAACAAACCTGAGCAGTCAACTGCACCATAGCTTGCTCCGCCCCAAACATATGACCAATGCTCGTTATATGCTTGAAGTGCGTGTGCTGAAAGGCCAACACCTGTACTATCAGAAGCTGATGTTGTAAGTACACCAGTTGTAGCAACTGAAAGAATAAGTGCTGCTGCGATTGCAACAGAAACAATTTTCTTAGTTACTGATTTTCCTAAACTTTTTTTCATCGAAAAACTCCTTTTAATGTCTGCTTGCCGAAAAGGCATTTTTCGCTCTTGTTCGTGGCGAATTCCACGAACCACAATACATATGCGAAATTATAAATTTGTAAAAGTAATTACAAATTGGTAACATAATAACATTTTTTTCCGTAAAAATCAAGTCTTTTTCTCGTATGCAAGTAATTTATGTGTAAATTTAGGCAAAATAAACAAAATAAATTTTCAGATAATTTAGATTTCTAATGTCAAAAAACACTCTTTCTTCATATAGAGTTTGCAGGTACTTTCAAATTATGATAAAATGAATTAAAACTAAGTATAATATATAAGATAATATATTTTTAGGAGTGAGTTCATTGAGCAAAAAGCGTATTGCCGTAATATTCGGCGGTGCTTCATCAGAGCATGAGGTATCAAGACTTTCTTCAGCTTACATCATAAACAACATAGACAAAGAAAAGTTTGATGTTGTTACAATAGGTATCACAAAAGACGGTCGCTGGTTCTTAACAACCGCACCAACAGCTAAAATTGCAAACGGCGAATGGGAAAATGACACAAACAACAAGAGAGCTTTTATCTCCCCTGCTCCAACAATAGGCGGTCTTGTTGTGCTTGACGACGCAGGTCACAGCGAAATTGTCAAGCTTGATGTTGTATTCCCTGTTCTTCACGGCAAAAACGGTGAGGACGGTACTGTTCAAGGTCTTCTTGAGCTTAGCAAGATTCCATATGTCGGTTGTGGTGTAGCTGCATCTGCTTGCTGTATGGATAAAGTTTTTACAAACATTATGCTTCGTGACAGCGGAATTGATGAGGCTGATTTCACTTGGTTCTATACATATGAATATAAGCGTTCACCTGAGAAATGTATTGAACAGGTTGAAAATGCTCTTGCATATCCTATCTTTGTTAAACCGGCGAATGCAGGCTCATCTGTCGGCGTAAATAAAGCTAAAAATCGTGAACAGCTTATCACTGCTATTGAAATAGCTATAAAAGAGGATAGCAAAATTCTTTTTGAGGAAAATATTGTCGGTAAAGAAGTTGAATGTGCTGTATTTGGTAATGAGGATATTTTCGCTTCAATCCCCGGTGAAATCGCACCTGCAAAGGAATTTTACGACTATGAAGCGAAATATCAAAGTGCAAGCAGTGAACTTTATATTCCTGCAAAAATCGGTGATGAGCTTATTGAAAAGGTAAGAGAAACTGCTAAAAAGGCTTATCATCTCTTTGGCTGTGCCGGACTTACAAGAGTTGATTTCTTCGTAACAGAAAATGGCAGAGTTCTTCTTAACGAGCTTAACACACTCCCTGGCTTTACTTCAATTAGTATGTATCCTAAGCTTATGGCTAATTGTGGAAAAGAAGGCAAACAACTTATCGCTGGACTTATCGACCTCGCTTTAAATAAAAATAAAGCTTAAAATTAAAAGTTTCGCTCAAGGCGGAGTGCCTCCGCCGTCAAGACGCGTTCCAC
>NZ_JBKXNW010000021.1:0-869 GCF_047012705.1 Pseudoruminococcus sp.
ATTTTGAAAAATTATGAAAAAATTTTGTTCCTCTACCTATAAAGCTTTTGAAAGTATATTTACCAACCCCCTTTTGCAAGTTTTTTTCGCAAAAATGAAATATTCCCTCACTAATAGCAAGTTTCAGGAGGCATTTGGACGGTATTTTCGCAGAAAAATCATTTTTCTACTAATCACATGTGGCAATGAGGATTATGTCAGCTGCTTTTGAAAAAAGGTCAAAAAAGAAGCACCAACTTTTATAGTCAATGCCTGCCATATGTCTCTATTGATTCTGAAAAACTCCTGTGGTAAATCCACAGGAGTGCTCGTCATCTTCTTTATTCCATTTTCTTCTTTCTTAAGATTAACCATCCGGTGATTACTGTTACTGAAGCGATTAGCGTAATCACATACCCTGACAGATCTGTTGTATCACCTGTCTGCGGTGAATAGATCGACGTTGATGTATTTCCTGTTGTTGTATTTTTCTTTGTACCGTTACTGTCATTTCTGCCCGTCTGTCCGGACTTTTTCACATCTTTATATGCAATGGCATAATCCGAAAACTGATTGGTCTGGAATGTAAGTGTCTGGTTATCTGCATCATATCAGGAATCTCCGTCTCACAAAAATTGTCAAAAGTTATCAAAGAATATAACTCTGATTGTAATCTTGATTATGCTACAGTACAAAAAGCCTTGGGAAGCATCTATCTGATGACTGCCGGTTTTTCGCAGGCTAAAACACATTTAAAAAGAGCTTTTAAGTTTTATGAAAGGATCTGGGCTGATGAACCGGAAATGATTGAAGCAAAATATCAGGAAATTCAGGCGTTATATCCACAGATTGGATTTTCCATTGGAAAAACTCTATCCGGTCTTTTAACA
>NZ_JBKXNW010000021.1:5550-19502 GCF_047012705.1 Pseudoruminococcus sp.
ATATCTTTTTTCTCAATTCCTGCTCAATTTCCCCTCAATGCCTTTTTCCTCCGATCTTCGTATGCTTATCTCACAGCAGAGCAGTACCACACCGGTACGACCTGCTGAATCAATCAATGCGAAAACAGAGATGTTTTTTTATGCAGGTGGGACAGCAAAAACCTCCTGTGGCTGATTGCTTTCACAGAAGGTCTTATTTGTTTATGCTGTCACATTTTCATTTTTCAGATATGATTGTCTTTCTCACACACCAGCCTTTCATAATCCAGAAATCCTCGAATATACATTTCTTTTGCCACAATCCCTTCCATGGCATTTTTCGCTGAAATAATTCTGTCCAATGCCTGCCACATCTCCTGTCCGTCACCTCTGAGGACTGGTTCCAGTATTTCTATGTAATGATGAATTTCTGCTTCCAGAGAAAACATCTCTGGATCGGATTCAAGAAATCTTTCCAGTTCCCGCTGGTATTCTTCATAATAACTTTCAATCAATTCTCTTCTCATATCTGGAATCCCCCTTATACATAAATCAGTTCCTGTTTGATGATTTCAACAGCCCGGTTGCGGATATTGTTGCAGTGGAGTACCCATTCCATAGGATTCTGTCTCTTCAGTTCCTCAGTAACTCCCTCCGCACTTCGCATTTGAGCTTCAATCAGCTCAAAGTGTTCCTGTCTTAATTGTTTTATTAAAGTTATCACCTTTGATTGTAAAAGAGATGCCCTCCACAACTCCGTCCTCAGAAGTCTTTTTGAGGGCAATCGTGCCTGTCGGCGTTTCGATATTGATATATGCAGACACGGTATCAGCATTCTCCACACCTGTTACCAAATCCTGCAAGTTCGGGTCGCCATAGGCAATGAGCTTTGCACTGCTGCTGACAGTCGGCACATTGTTCCTCTTTGCCGTAATGCGGACAGAACCGCTGATAGCTACAGTGGAGCTGATTGTCAGCTTATTTCCAGACTTCGATACACTCACATTGCTGTCAGAGCTTGAAAAGCTGTAATCGGAAAGGACGCCGTTGCTGTCCGTCAATGTGATGCTGTACTTTCCGTCCTTGTAGGCAAGCTCCTTTGTGATGTCATTCTTACCGCCCGACATAAAGCTCGGAATGGTGTTATGCTCACGCAGCATTGCAACAATCTGGTCATACACTGCCCTTGCTCCGCTGTTGGCATAATTTGAACCGAAGTGCAGGCTGTAAACGGTGGTGCTTGTCTGGTTATATGAACCTGTGGCTTCACGGCAACCTGTGACAAACTCCCATACGAGGGTCTGCGTGGCAAGCCATTTTTCATCATCACTTCCTGACAGATTATTTCGGTTGCCCTGATACCCATAGAGCAGGGCAAGCCCAACCGCCTTTTTCTGGTTGGCTGAAAGGGCGTTCCAAGTATCAGAGGAAGCCTTTTTCAAGGTGTTTCCTGTTTTCAGCGGTACTCCCGGCTGAATACAAAACGCATTCTCACCGTCCACAAACATACGGTACTTATAATTTCCCGTTCCGCCTGCGGTATAGCCGCCGATATTCGCACTGGAATTGTACCTCATCGCATTACCGTTGCTGTCATAGGTGTGGGAAAAGGAAATCGTCCCGATGTCACCCGCAGCAAACGCCGTCGCAGGCATTATGGATAATGCCGTGACCGCAGCCATTACAAAAGCCGCAGCCTTTTTGAACAATTTAGGGATTTTCATAGTTACCTCCTGTAATTTGGATTGAATATTTTGCCTTACTGACCGAAAAAAGCTGCCCGTTATGGACAGCCTAAAGTATTTCTTTTCTCGGATAGTTACTGGCAGTAGTTAGGGGGTGAGGTGTGGAGAGGGGGAAGCCGAAATAATGGCTATCCACTCAAATGGGCAGACCTCGCCCTCGGTGTGTGGCTATCTCTCGTGAGCCTTGTTCCGCTGCAAGTGTCGGTTATAAAACTCCAACGCCTTGACAACAAAATCCGTTTCCTGCCCTCTGGGAACAGTCTTGGGAATGAGCTTGGTTATCCTCTCGTCACGGAAAGCAGGTTTTTCCTTCTGGTTGGGCTTTTCTTCCTCCATAATAGACTGGATAACCTCGGAAGTGAGTTTACCGTCTTGGTTATACTTCTTCATTTTGATAGCCTGTGCCAATGACGGGGTAGCATCGTTGTACTCCATTGCTTCAAGCAGGGTGTATTGCTGTTCCTCGGTCAGATAGGAAATTTCAACCGCAGGACGGAATGCAATCTGCCTTTCATCTACCATTTGCAGGATTTCGGGTACAAGCTCCGTTAGACGGATATACCTCTGAATTTGATTGCGGCTTTCTCCAACCTTTTCGGCAAGTTCAGCATCACTCCTCAACTTTGTCCCCATTGGGGACGAAGTTAAATCACTTCTTTCACCTTGTCGTTTCATAGCTTCCAACCGCATTTTATACGCAAAGGCTTTTTCACTTGGTAGAATAACGGAGCGTTGGAGATTACTTTCCACCATCACAATAATGGCTTCGTCACGGGTAAGCTCTTTAACCTCGCATTTCAGCGTTTCAAGCCCCGCAAGTTCACAAGCCTTTTTTCGCCTGTGACCGCTGATAAGCTCATACCGTCCGTCCTCTTTTAAGCGAACTGTCGCAGGGGTCATTACACCGTTTCGCTTGATACTCTCAACAAGCTGTTCCATATCCTCGTCCATTAAAACCTTGAACGGGTGGTCTGGAAACTCGTCAATCTCCGATATGGGAATATCCCGTATCTTGCTTAGCTTTGCTTCCTCACGGCTTTCGTCCGTCTGAAAAAGGTCATCGTATGCGGTCAGCTCGATTTTGGTTTCTCTGCTTCTCGCCAATCTCTGCCACCTCCTTTCCTAACTGCTCATAGGCTGCGGCAACCTTGCCGCTTTTGTCGTAAGCAAAAATACTTTTGCCTTCTGCGGTAGCTTCCACCGCACGGATAGAATGTGGTATCTCGGTATCAAACACCTTGATTTTCTGACCGTATGCACTTTTGACCGTTGCCGTAATCTCCTTAGAAATGTTGGTACGGGGCATTACCATAGTCATTAAGATACCGTCTATCCGCAGCTTGGGGTTGATTTGCCGCTTGACCATTGATACGGAGCGAAGCAAAAGCTCCAGACCTTTAGCCGAGAGATAGTGGGGCTGTGTCGGGATAATCACGCTGTCAGCCGCCGCCAGAGCATTGATGGTTATCATGCCTAAGCTCGGCATACAATCAATAAGCACATAATCGTAATTCTTTTTAACCTCATTGACATAGGTTTTCAGCACACGCTCACGGCTCATTGCATTGATTAGCCTTACCTCAAAGCCCGACAGCTCAATGTTTGACGGAAGCAGGTCAACGCCCTCTCTGTGATGGATAATACCCTGTGAAGCATCAAGCGTTTTATCGTCTATGATGTTCTGCATCACAGTAGAGAGCGTTATGGGAATATCGTCTGGTCTGTTATAACCCAGAGCCATCGTGAGATTTGCCTGTGCATCGGCATCAATCAGCAGGACTTTTTTACCCTGCTGCACCAGACTTACACCCAGATTGACCGCTGTGGTTGTTTTTCCGACACCGCCTTTCTGGTTAGTCAGAGCAATCACTTTGCAATTTGACATAGATGCGTCCTCCTTTCACATAGATTTAGCCACTTTGTCAAGGTAGCTATGTAAACAGTACCAGAGAACGCAAAAAAGCCGCCTACTCTTAAAATCAATAAGAATAAGCGGCTTTGTAATCTGCCTTAGACATATTCAATTTTCATTCTCTTGGTCGGTGCATTTATGACCTTAAAAATAAGCTCGTCAACACAATCCGTATATCTGCCTTGCTGAATAAGCTGATTTTTTAACTCTACAAGGCTATGTATCAAAAGTTTTCTTTCGTGGCTATCCAAATACAGATGATTAAATTTCTCTCTCATAAGCACACCTCCACTTCTTTAGCTTCATTATATTTGAAAGCAGGGGAAAGGACAAATCTGCAAAAAGGGACAAAAAAATAAGCGTACCACTATTTCTAATGATACGCTTATCGTATTTAACTGTTAATCAAGGTCTATGAATACCCTTACAGTGGTATCTCTCCACTGATTTTTCCTTACATACTGTCCGTTAGCCTTTCGATAGGCTGCTGCCTGCTCGAAACTAAGCGGCAATTCAAAGGAAAGAGAACTCCTACCTATTCGTAATAGCTGCCTGTATTATTGGTTTATAAATAATCTATTCTGTTCAAAATAAAACGACATCTTCTATATTATGACCGCTTTCAGAAAATATCTTTTGTAAATTATTCTGAAAACAATTCGCATTGTAATTGTTTAACTTAACGATAATCAATTTGCTTTTTGCACGTGTAACCGCTACATAATGGTTGTATATACTCGACATATCAGACAATCGATAATCCTCTGCAAATACAATTACCTGTTCAAACTCCAATCCCTTTGAAGAGTGGAATGTAATTGCGATGTGTTTGTATTTATCCGCTTCAAATGCCACATGAAAACTGGTATCAGAAATTGTTTTGAATAATTTGTTTATGTGATCAGGGCGAGTATCATATCCAAGATATTCAGCCAATGCTGTGACACACGAGCCGAAAGACTGCTCATCATCTATAGTCTCTTCAATTCTTTTGAGTAATCTTTTTACGGTGGATACTGTTTTGCGACTTTCATTTCCTTCAACAGGTATTTCTGAAATTACATCATATGCAGAATACTTTTCAATTATAAGGTATTTAGCAATTGCTGTATAAAGCCACGCTGTATCTGTTGTAATATCAGCAATAGGAGTCTGTGGGATATAAACATACTCTAAACCGTTTGTTGTTAATTCGCTTGCTCCTATTCGTGCGTTATCATTAGAAAACCGCAATAATGCTGACTTTTTATCGGGAACAATATTAGACAATACTTCTGTTGCCCAATTTGCCTTTGTAGGAGAAAGCCACACAATATTATCTATATTTTCCGTAGGATTGTAAAGACTTCTTGTCTCATCACATAATAGATTAGAATAATTCTGTATTTGTTGACAAGAGCGAAAATTATCTCCCATAAATATCTTTTTAAAATTGGGTTTGTTCCAGATGCTTTTAAAAGCCTCTGGATAAGCACCCCTCCATATATAAATCGATTGTTTTTCATCTCCCACAACAAAGGTTTCGATATTCAATTCATCACATAAATACATAAAAAATTTATGCATTGATTTGTCGCAATCTTGATATTCATCGATATATATTTTAAAATATTTTGCTTGAAGATAAACCCTACAAGCCGAAGAATTTTCTACAATTTCTTGAGCCAAATCAAAAATAAAGTTCCTTTTATTATCTCGATATGAGCAGAGGATACCTTCATTCCTTATTTTTTCAATAGCTTCTTGAAAAGTATCAACTTTAGCTGAATAGTCCGTACTCATGTCCAAATCGAAATCAGCACCATAGACATCCTTCATAAAAGGCTTTATAACTTCCTCAATAACGAAACTGTTATTTGTTCCAATGAAGTGTTGAACTACATCGACAGACAATCTATCCTTTATTTCTTGTGCTGCTTTTATTGTAAAAGTAATTGCAGCAATAACTTTATGTGTATGATTATCATCAATTTCCTTAGCAATTTTATTAACCATTGTATGGGTTTTTCCTGTTCCTGCACTTGCCCTTACTATTAAGTTACCGGGAGTTTCTACTATTTTTTCTTGAATTGGAGATAGTTTCATTCGGCAACCTCCTTCAAACATGCAAAGTTGTAATGATTATAGATTGTTCTGCAATCTGTATCCGAAAGTTTCTCAATCAACTCCACCATATGATAGTGCTTTGCATCTTGTAAATATTTAACAGGATTATCATTATCCAATAAAACTGATAATCTATCATGCAAAAACTCGTCTAAATCATTTTCTAAATCCACTTTTGATAAGAAAATATGAAAGTCACTTCGTATTTTATCCAAAGTATTTATATTTGAATTATATAAACTCCTCTTGGCAGAAACAGAATTCTCTTGAATTTGTTTAGTAGGCAGACGCTTTTCCCCAATATAATTATTACAGCGTGAAAAGCCTAAAACGCTATATGTACCTTTTCCTGTTACCGCTCTCAAATCATTGTCAGTTTTTACCACATTAAAAATTTCAAGTTCATCCAGGATAGAAAAATATGTTTCAAATCCCACACCATCAACTGGTAAAATATATATTCCATCTACTTCATAAAAAGGATGCACTACTGAAAGGACTTTGCTAAATAGCATATATTCAGATGGTCCTTCAACCAAAAGTACTTTGTTAGCAAAGATTGCTTCTGACAAACAACGGTTTAACATTTTCCTGTTTTTCTCATAAGTATCAGGCACTTTATAAAATGTGCTAATACTATTGATTTTTCGCTCACTATATATTCGAACTAAATTTACATTATCCATTTCATAAAGAACAAAAGGCGAATGAGTTGTTACAAACAAGTATGTGTATTTGCTATCGGTAAAAAGTATTTGTGATAATGCAATCTGCATAGACTTATGAAGATGGTTTTCAGGCTCCTCAATTAAAAACAAATTGATTTTCTTTTCCGCATTTTCATCTGACAGTATGTCGTATATTGAATATGCCAATAACTTTTTCCTACCTTCCCCAGCAGTAGGATATAAATTATCATCATTATCTTGTTTAATATATGGGATAATATTTGAGTACAATCCCTTTACTGCGATTTCGGATTTTATTGAAACAGATATCCCTTCATCATGGAATTTTTGATATTCTGGCGTAAGTTTATCCTCAAATTCTTTAATTCCAGACAGAGAAGCAATATGACCATTCAAATCATCAACTGTATTTTGAATTTTTGCCAGAATATCTTTATCTTCGTCCTTTTCATTTCTGACAAGCTGGCTCACATTCTTTTTAAATAGGGAATACAAATCAACATAAGAGTCAATATAAATGACATTAAATACATAGTCTATTTCATATAGATATCCTCTTTGCTTCATTTCGTAAAGATGATTAATATCGCCACCCCACGATAATATCGGTAGAGCGAGCATTTCTGTTTTGCTATATTCTGCAAAAAGCTTTATATATACCTTATTATGCTCACTTAGCAATGCACCTTTTAGCTGTGCACGGAGTTTTTGACAATCGCTGTCAGCAACATCACTAATATCTATAGTAACAACAATCTCAATTGGTTTATCAAGCTGCTTATTATGAAAATCCGAATCTAAAAGGTTTTGTTTACGAATATCTTTATCAAATACATATCGTAGAGCGTACAAGAAATTTGTTTTCCCCACATCATTTAGACCAAAAAATATGTTTTTATTTGATAAGTCAAGTTCAACATTATCAAAATTTCTAAAATTTTTAATAACTACTTTTTCAAATTTCATATATGTTCTTTCACCATCCATCTTGTTTGTATAATAAGAAAATTATACCATTATTCCATAATTAATCATATGATTTTCTTTGCATTTAGCTCATATGTACTGGGTGATAAAACCATCTGATAAATATCAATACTATTCTTTTTTCCAAATTGAATTATCTCTTCTTTAAAATTCTCAGAGATTTTCGCTCCTAAATAAAACGCTTTTATATTTTCTTTCAAATCCAAGACATATTTTCCATTTGGACATTTCAATTTTTCTGGCATTACTTTATTGAAATTAGCCGTCACAATTCGCCATTCTTTCTCGTACGACCAAACATCGGATTTACGACAAGTCGTCTTATAAATCCATTCTGTATTTTCACTTAACATATCTGCTTTAGAAACAGCATATCTATCCTTTGTATATATTACTGGGTATAAATGTTTATAAAGCATATCACTTTCTTTAAAATCATACTCTATACAAAATCCAGTATGATTCTGAGCATAATGGCTCCACATAAGCATAGAGTCATACACCTCAGATAAACAGACAACTCTTACAGCATCCTTGATTGTACTCATACAATCATTTAATCCATTTTGCAAAATATTCATCCAAGAGTCAGAAAGCCTTCCTCCATGAGCCTGCAAAACTATTTGCATCGCCCTTTCAATATTGTCAGAATAAAGAATTCTATTTTTTTCTTCCTGTTTAAGTGAAAATCTTCTTTCCAAAAGATGTATATATGTTTCTCTATCAAGTACACCTTCCAATGCATCTGACTGAAAGCAAAATTCACAATCATAGGGGTCGTTGAAATAAAGTGGTGATGATGGATACACTAATCCTTCAAAAGCTTCAAACTTCCATTTTTCAATGTTAATTATCCTCTGATGAATATAGCTATAATCATTCAGTTTTTCCGTATTAAATGACCTGTAGCTGAATAACGTTCTTCTCATACGTATCCTCTCCCTTTACTCTCGAACAAGCTTTATTATATTACACTAATTATAATAAAGCAGCCGCTTACCCATACTCCTTTACTTTCCTAATTGCATCTTTTGCACTTCTGCCCGGACGATAGCCAAAGCCGTCATCTGCAAACAGCGGTTCATAGATTGGCACTAACTGTTGTGTTATTGCCTGTTGGATTGTTCGGTCTATCACCGTTGGTATGCCAAGCTTTCGCACACCACCGTCTGGTTTCGGAATTTCAACCCGCCTTACCGGAGATGGGGTATATTTTCCTCTCAATATCCGGTTAATTAGCTCATGTTGATGTTCCTTTAGGTATGGCAAGGCTTCTTCGATGCTCATTCCATCAGTGCCTGCCGCTCCTTTATTCGCCTTCACTCTTTTATACGCTCTGTTGAGATTATCTTTATACAGGATCGCTTCCATAAGTTTCGGCTGTGCACTGTCTCTTTCTTTCCATATCCGATTGAATGACCTTGACGCTTTCACATACCCTTCATGTTCCGCATTATCTCTTTGTGAACAGCCATTGCTTTCAATGTTTTCTGCCATAAATGGTCACTTCTCCTTTCTCGGTCATACTCAAGACTCCTACTGATTCGGTCCTTCACCTCTCGGCTACTATGACCTCTGCTGACTTCTGTGCGTTCAGCATTGCTTTGTGCAATGGTTACTCCTTTCAGAGCATATCGCACAGACCTCCCCGGGTACCACACATTTCTTCCTCTCCATCTATCTGTCTCATTTATCATACATGATTCCGTGTAGTTATTGGGCTTCGGCTTGCTTAGCAGTCTTACCCTCATGTATAACCTTATATGAGATTTCTGTTCGTCAGACCAGAGATTTGCCCGTGGTTAGTCTGTTCCCACATCCGGCTTCCTTCAGATTCCACCTCACGATGGACACCCTTGCCTTCGGCTATATCCTTCCCACTACCGGGTGGATTCGGGACTTTAACCCGTTAGAAACGTGCGCCGCCGGGCGCACAAGTCAAAAAAAGAACAGATGATGCACAACATTTATACACCATCTGTTCTTATATTCCCTTTGTATCAAAGACCCAACATTCCTAAATTTTCAATTACTTTTTCTGATACATTCATCATATTTCTCATATATTGTTCCATATAACTCCAATCAGGTTTTCCGTCATCTTTAACCGGTAATAAAAAAGAAAAATCTGTTTTAATGTGTCTATTCAATTCATCAACAAATGCCTTATAATACAATCTACTTTCCTTAAAAATCATAGCAGAAATAAATTGTTTTACCCCAAAAGACATTTTCCATTTAGGAATAAGAACAACAACATTTTGGCTAGTGTAAAACACATCTGGTTGAATAAAACAAGAACCAAGATATTCTCCACCTAAAGACAATGTCATATTTCCAGCCTCATATGGTTCTACACCTTCAACTTTATCAATACGTGCCGTAATACCATTATTGTTATTAGCTCTCCCGACAAAGTTTACTTTTGGATTTAACTCCGTCATTTTAGCTTTATCCATCTTTGTTCCCATATCAATATCAAACAATTCATCATCATATAAATGAAATCTTTGCCACTGTGTTACATTAATAAGCTCTTTATTATTTTTAACTTGATTGAGTTTCTCAATGTACGTTTTGGATTCTTCCAAAATTTTTTTCATATATGATGACATATAATCACAGTCAGGTTCTCCATCATCTGTACAAGGAAGCATAATCTCGTCTGCAACCATTACTTCCTGTTTCCACTTATCCACATAATTATATTTAGTACTGATTGTTTTAATCAACGGTACTATAAACAGAGCTATCTCTTTAGTCATATCAAATTTAGGATACAACACGTTAACATCATCTGAGGCAAGAAAAGGTTGGTCCTGATAAAACGTCTCACCTACACTCCCGTTGTAACAAACAGTAATCTTATTTGCAGGATGCATGTTCTCGGTGTTTCCAACCATTGCAGTACAACCATTATTCATTGCAGACGAGCCTATAAAACGAATATTTCCAGTTTTCATGTTAGCCTTAGTCAAACGTGTCCCTTTAATAACATCAAAAATCTGACCAATAGCAAAACACTTCCACCTACTCGTATCAATTCTTGCCATCATTGTCACCGTCTTTCTGCATATTTACAGTTACAGACACATCATCAGAACTCACGCTACTCGAATACATTACCGTGTTCAACAACTTCTCACCGAATTTCTTTGTGTCAACACCATTTTGGAACATCAGATAATCCATTGCTGTTTTCCTGAAATCTTCTTCAAAAATTTCAAATGGCTTCTGTGGCATCTGATAAGATAAATGTTCTTCTGGTTTCACCCATTGACAGCTATCATCACCTGACTGTTTCATAACAATATCAACCCATTTATCTTCAATGGCTAACCATTTATTATAAATATCATGACGACCTTTATTTTTTACAGTTGCAAGACCATCTGATTCCATCCAACAAGCAAAAAATTCATTTTTGTCTTGTGGTGTTCCTGTTTCAAAAATAAAAATACTTGTTGTAACACCCACATTGAAAAATACATCCTCTGGCAATTTTATCACCTTACGAAGTCTGTGATGTTTTAAAATCCGCTTCATTTGTGCTTTTGATGCCTTTTCAAGTTTTTTATCCGGTAAAATAAAACCGCACATTGTATGTGCCGGAACATTATCAAGAACATTTTCAACAATCTTCATACATCCATACTTGTTCTCATATGGTGGATTCATCAAAACTTTTGTAACTTTCTGCTTTGCAATCCATTTTCCAGAAGTCTCCGTTCTTGCATCCATCTGCTCCAAATTTGTTTTTCCATCTTTATGTATAAGCATATTTGCACATGCTAAAGCATAAATTTCACGGTCAAATTCAATACCAAAAAGTTGAGAGCTTTTTATTTTTTTTGCTTTATCAGTCTGCAATCCACCAGCTTCCTGAATCATATTTGCCATAGCTTTTACAAGAAAACCACCTGAACCACAGCAAGCATCTAACACACGGTCATCTTTATTCACTTCAAGAATACGATACATAAAATCAGTTATGTGTTCAGGTGTAAAAATCTGACCTGCTTCTGATTTTTTCTTGTATCTATTGAACTCATTGAAAAAAATACCCATGACATCTTCACCACGCCACGCATCCGAGTTCAAGCAATCACTAATATCAGTGACCCAATCAATGAATTGACCAATTAAATCTTTTACTCTCTGTTGCTCTTTCGCATCTTCACTATCAACATTAAGATTCATTCTGATTTCTGAAAATACATCTGACAGTAAAGATAACTTTTGATTCTGTCGTTTGTCTCTCATCAGTTCTTTATTTAAGCAATTCAGAATAGCATTATGAAATTCTGAATAATCCATGCCTTTTACCATAAGCGCATCAAATCTTTTTGCTACTAATGCACATGCTGTAAAAATCATACGATGATATAGATTCTTGATTCCAAACTCAAAATGTAAGCAATTATTGATTTTTGCCGTTAACTCATATATGTACTCTTTATCAATGTGCTCTTTATTAAACAATGCCGTATAATATTCAAGATTCTGTAAAATATTGGAACCGTTACCCTGAAATTCAATTTTACCTTTGAATACTTTTGTATCATCACCGTTATACAGGATTCCAACGACATTACTATATTGTTCTTGTACAATTTTGACATTCTTTAAAACTTCATCTACTTGCTTATCCCCTAATGCGATATATGATGCCTTCGTTTCAAGAACAATAGCCGTATCCGCATGATTATCAGGTAAATACCAACCATCCGGTTTATCTGATACACCCGGAAAGCCTAATTGATTGAACGTAGTTATCTGACCAACACCAGACCTTACTCCATCTTTATCTTTAAATCCGAGAATATCTCGTGCTTTATCACGTACAGCATCCTCAGTTAATTTCTTTGCCATTTGTAAATACATCCTTTCTCTTTATTTCGTGGATATATGGATAACTCTCCAAGTTACCCACAAAATCTACTGCTACGGCTACTAATTCTGTAATTATATATTTATATAAATATGTTATTTGCAATTTTCATCAATCCACTGCATAAACAATTCACTTACAGTCGTATGATTCTGCATTGCATACAGCTTAATTTTGTCTCTATGATTTGCTGTAATTGCAAGTGTCATTGTTGCTCGTGGATTGTTCTTTGTATATTTCGCAGGTCTGCCTACACGTGATGTCTTTTCATCATCTTCTGCTTTTGCAACATACGCTGTACCGCTGCTTGCAGCCGCTTTCTTTGCAGCCTGTTCTTTTTCACTTTTATTTGCAAGTCCGCCCAATAATGCAGACATATCTTTCTTTTCCACAGTCATTCCACCTTTCATAATTATGTACTTTTGTATTTATATAAATATAACATACAATTATTCCTGTGGCAATCCAATCTGTAAGCGAATTTCATTCATTGTCTTGCATGTCATCAACGCTGCTTTAGAGCGTGGTGCATATTCTACAACAGACTTGCCATACACACCAGCTTTCGCAAATTCCTCAGACTGCGGAATAATTGATACATGACGACCGTCTCTTACAGTCTTGAACCAATCTTCAAATGCTGCTGCCGCATTGTATCTATTCCAAGCATTGAAAATGAACATTGTATCACTTGATTTTCCATTCTGTTCAATCAACTCTAACATTGTCTGCAATGTTGGAATATCTTTGTATGTGATTCTTGTAGGAATGATAATCAGGTCTGCCCCCCTGAATCAGCTCACCAAGATTATCAGAGATATATCCCGGTGTGTCTACGATGGCATAATCAGCATCATCAATCACTTTAGGCCCATGAATGATACCGCCCTGCCCGTCAAGGTCATACAAAGAATATTTTACGTCTGTTCTATCGAAACTAAATGCAAGTTCATCAACAACCAATGTCTTACCACAACCGCCTTTTTGATTCGCAATTAAAATTGTCTTCATAATCGTTCTCCTTTATTGTATTTTGTAATTACATAATTATTTATTTACACAATTATGTAATTACAAATTCAAGAGTGTTTCAAAAATTTTCAGCCTTGATACAGGAAAAATGGCAGAAAATCATAGAAAATAAGCATGGGAAATTTATGTCACATATTTTGGTCATAAATTTGGAAAAAAATGGTGCATAAATTGGACATCGTAAAAAATGAGACAAAAAAGTAGAAGCTGTATAAAAACTGCATAAACTTTTTTTATACACTGTAATACAGACTGCATCTACATCAGAGCATTTTTCTAAAATGTCTGCATAAACTTTTAAAAAAACTTTATTCAGCTCAAACATAGACCCCATCTGTATTACAGCAATTTGCATAAACTTTTCCGTAAACTATATATAGAATTTTTTTACAATAATACACTCAAAAATCATAAAATGTAGTATTTATCGGTATTACAGACAATTTATACATAATATCAAAATGATACAAAGTAATACAGGATGGGAAATGTTATGGTCATTCCTGCAAAAAGGCAAGTTGGAAATACTGCCAGATAGCAGGATGCAAAGCCTAAGCTCCGAGTCGCGGCGTACTGTAGAGTTAGTACTGACAGCGATGAGCAGGCTACAA
>NZ_JBKXNW010000022.1:0-19171 GCF_047012705.1 Pseudoruminococcus sp.
AAAGGGAAATATTGATTACAGCTATATTGAAGGTATCGTAGAATAACAAAAATTCAAGTTTGTTGAACTGAATCAATTTTACATAGCAGTCATGCACTACGGTGTGTGGCTGCTTATTTTTTTGCGAAAGGAGCAGATGCAAATGAAATTAGTTTTGGCTGAAAAGCCCTCGGTTGCACAGAGCATTGCCAAAGTGTTAGGTGCTGCCAAGCGTGAGGATGGCTACTTAGAGGGTAACGGATATGTGGTCAGCTGGTGTGTGGGGCATTTGGTGGAGCTGGCACAACCGGAAGCCTATGATGCGAAGTACAGCAAATGGGCTTATGCAGACCTGCCTATCTTCCCGATGAACTGGCAGTACGAGGTTTCTGCCGGTACGAAAAAACAGTTTGGGATTCTGAAAAAGCTCATGGCCAGAGAAGATGTTGCGAGTCTTGTGTGTGCAACAGATGCCGGTCGTGAGGGCGAGCTGATCTTTCGTCTGGTGTACCACAAAGCCGGGTGCAGAAAGCCGTTTGAGCGGCTTTGGATTTCCTCGATGGAAGATGTGGCAATCAAGGAGGGCTTTGAAAATCTCAGGTCTGGAACTGAATGTGACGCTTTGTATGAAGCAGCACTGTGTCGAGAGCGAGCCGACTGGATTGTTGGCATTAACGCTACTCGACTTTTTTCGACCCTTTACGGGCAGACCCTGAATGTCGGTCGTGTTATGACCCCTACCCTTGCTATGGCTGTCATGCGGGAAGCTGCCATTTCCGCATTCAAGCCTGAACCGTTCTACACAGTTCAGATTGGATTGGATGGTTTTACGGCTGCAAGCGAACGATTCAAAACCAAGGAAGCAGCGGAAGCTGTCAGACAAAACTGTTCGGTGGCAATCGTTCAAAAAGCTGAATGTAAGGAGAAAACAGAAAAGCCGCCTGCGCTCTATGACCTGACCAGTTTACAGAGAGAAGCCAACCGTGTGCTTGGCTACACAGCACAGCAGACCTTGGACTACACGCAGAATCTCTATGAAAAGAAACTGGTCACTTATCCCCGTACCGACAGCAGATTCCTGACGGAAGATATGGCACACAGCCTGCCCGACCTCGTAAAGCTGGCTTTCCACACATTTCCCGTAGAGGATGTGGATAATATACCAGTTCATGCAGAGCAAGTTGTGAATAACAAAAAGGTCACAGATCACCATGCCATCATTCCGACCAGAGAATTGCAGAAATGCAATCTGAGCGAACTTCCCAAAGGAGAACTTGCAATTTTGCAACTGATCTCGAATCGGTTGTGCGTAGCTGTTGGCAATCCGCACCGATACGCAGAGACAGTCATTGAACTGGACTGCGGCGGCACAGCGTTCTCCGCAAAGGGAAAAACCATCGTGCAGAACGGATGGAAGGCTCTGATTCAGAAGGGTTCTTCGACAAAAAACGACGAAAACGAACAGGCACTTCCTGCGGTATCCGTTGGGGACGAGCGAAAGGTGTTTGGTTCTGAAATCAAGGAAGGAAAAACTTCTCCTCCGAAACACTTTACCGAGGATACGCTGCTTTCTGCTATAGAAACAGCCGGTGCAGATGAAATGCCAGAGGATGTCGAGCGAAAAGGTCTGGGAACTCCTGCGACTCGTGCCGGTATCATTGAGAAGCTGGTTCGCATCGGTTTTCTGGAGCGTAAGGGCGATAAGAAAACCAAACACCTGATTCCGACTCACAAGGGTACGGCTCTGGTAACAGTCATGCCGGAACAGATTCAGTCCCCCTCCATGACGGCGGATTGGGAAGAAAAATTGTTGCTCATTGAAAAAGGCGAATATGCCAGCGAGGATTTTATGGACGAGATCAAAGATGTGATTGCCGGTTTGATTCAGAACTATGAAGTAATCCGTGATTCCGAGGTTCTGATGTCGAAAGAAGCCAATTCTATCGGCAAATGCCCTCTCTGCGGCAGTGCAGTAGAGGACAAATCCAAGGGATACTTCTGCTCTAACCGAGGGTGCAGCTTTGCCCTTTGGAAAAACAATCGTTACTTTGCGAGTATCGGCAAGAGCATGACTTCTGCCACGGCGCAGAAACTGCTCGGTTCCGGCAAGGTAAAGCTCAAAAATTGCAAGTCCGCAAGGACGGGCAACACCTTTGATGCCACCGTTTTTATGGAGGTATCGGAGGATGGCAGGACGAAGTTCAGCATGGAATTTGATAATGGAGGAAAAAGCAAATGACGAATGAGTACAACCCGGATGGTAAGGAAATCCGATTTATCGACAGCCACTATAAGGATTTGTTTCATATCCCCGATGGCAGCTGTGTGCAGATTCACTACCCAGATGAAACGGTTGTAAAGCCCTGCACGTTCATTGACGAGTACCATACGCAGATCGGATACAATGTGTTTCATATTTGCCAGTTTGCAGAGATTATGGAGCGCAACGGCGCAAGCTATATGCCGGAGCCTGAAATTATGGGCGATGAAGCCGCATGGAAGGTCGGAAAGGATAGAATCCTTGCGGTGCAGACCTGCGAAGATGGTTATGACTACACCCTGTTAGATGAAAACTACAATGAGATTGATGGCGGTCAGGTCGATAACCCTGAACTGTCCATAATCGAAGTCCGCCAGGATATTCTGGAATCCTTTGGACTGGAGCGCCGGGAGCTGCGAGCGATGTTCTATGAGGATGTCATGGAGCAGATGTTTGAAAACGGCAGACTGGCGGTAGATGCACCTGAAAAACGAGAATCCGTTATGGAAAAGCTGATGCAGACCGGAGAAAAGGCTGCGCCGAGCAGCCATTCTCATAAACCCAAAGAGCCTGAACGATAAGGAGGACACGGATATGAAAAACGAAAAATGGGATGATGTTCACGGAAATACCACCCCGGATGACAGAATGGTTGCTTTTCTGGAAAGCCCCACGGATTCCTATGCGATTCTTCAGCTGCGGGAAGATGTAGACGATAATATCCCGCTCATGTTTGCAAATTACAGCTACCTTCAGAAGAAAGAAATGGAGCCTGAGATTGACCGTTACGAGGTGGTCTATCACGGCTCCATTTCTGTATCCGAGGATGTGGATCGTCAGCTGGAAGATTTGTATGTGAAGTTCAATATTGACCACCCGAATGATTTCCGTGGTCACAGTATGTCGGTCAGCGACATCGTGGCCTTAAAGGTAGCCGGTGAGGTATCCTTTCACTATGTAGATTCTGTTGGGTTTCAGAAGCTGGAAAACTTTATGAAGTCCGAAAACTACCTGAAAAACGCAGAGATGGCAATGGAAGATGATTATGGGATGATTGACGGTATCATCAATAACGGAAAAGCGCCTGGAGTAGAGGAACGCCCTTCGGTATTGGAACAGTTAAAGGAAAAGCCCGTGCCGGATGTTGCCCATAAGCCGCCCAAGAGCCACCCGGAAAGGGAGATTGAATGATGAATTTCACACAAGATGAGCGGAACATGATGATGCTTTACAGTCCTGGCACAAGGTCAGGGCTGTGTGAAGCATTGACACTGATGAAGGAACAGCTTTCGGAGGACGAGTCAGAGCTTTTTGCTTTGGCAGACTCGGTTCTCCGTAAAGTTTCAGCCATGGACGATGCCGCCTTTGAGAAGCTGAACCTTTATCCGGATTGATAGGATTGGAGGGATACAATGAACGCAAAAGAGCGATTTTATTCTGGGTTAGCAAAAGAAACGATTGGGAAAATCACCTCGAACACAGATAACTGGACTTCGTTTTTGAGAACGATGTCCCGCAACTATGAGTTCACCTATCCGGAACAGGTGATGATTTATGCTCAGCGCCCCAATGCGACCTTTTGCAAGCCCTATGAAGACTGGAACGCTGAAAATTACCGCAGATATGTAAAGCGTGGCTCTACCGGCATTGCTCTGTTTGTGATGAACAGGGATAAACCGTATCTGCGCTATGTGTTTGATGTGGCGGATACCGGCGTTCGCCGTTCTTCCCCGGAACTGAAACCGTGGGAGGTGACGCCTGAAAACCGCTCCTATATCATGGAAGCGATGGAGCGTACCTTCGGTGTTGCCGCTGACGGGGTACTGGAAGCACAGCTTGAAGATATTGCATCCGCACTGGCGGCTGAGTATTGGGACGATTACAAAAAGCAGCTCCTCGACATCGTTGCCAACAGCTTCCTTGAGGAGTATGATGAACTCAACATCGAAGTAGCTTTCAAAAATGCGGTGGCAAACAGCGTATCCTATACGTTGTATTGCCGGTTTGTGGAGAGTCCCGACAACTACTTCGAGCATGAGGATTTCCAGAAGGTGTTTGATTTTAACACCAGGCAGACAGTAAATGCCCTTGGCACTGCGGTGAATGCCATCAGCACAAGGATGTTTCAGGAAATCGAAAAAGCGATTGGAGAACATGAGCAGATTAAAGCTACCGAAAGGAGTGCAGATTATGAGCGAGATGACTTACAGACAGGCCGGAGATTATCAGATTCCGAACCTTCAGTTGGAGAACGAGGGAGAGAAACCTCTGGGCAAGTACGGCAGGATGCGTCGAGCATTTTTGGAGCAGAACAATCCGATGCTCCTGAACGACATGATTCTGACGGAGAGCCTGTTCCCGCACCTGTGGGAGATCGAGGAAACGGCGAAAGCCAGAGTGGAGTTTCTGATGGAGCAGTACCTGAAGGACAGCCCCGCACCGGACAAAGAAACGCAGCAGATGGCGTGGGTACAGCACATGAACAGCCTGAAAGCACAGGCGGAGGAAGTCGTGATGACGGAGCTTATCAACAGCTGAGTCTGAACCTTTTCCTCTCCGAAAATGAACAAATCAGTTTTATCGACCGAGCAGAGAGCTTTACGCCCTCTGCTTTTTCTTTTGCCCAGGCAGAAATCGACCACTTTCTTCTGCTTGGCAGCAATACCGATGAAGCCCGAAAAGTCGTAGCGCTGGAATATATGAAGCAGAAGCCGTTGGAAGAAATCGTTCAGACCTTAAAGCAGGTCTATCACGGCGGCTATGGTCTGAAAGAAGATAGTGGGAATATCTGTGCGTGGTATGGCGAGGACGGTATCCACTTTGCCAAAGGTTCCTCTGCCATTGACAGTCCCAGAGCGCAGATCGTTTCTTGGGAAACGGTTGCCGAGCGTATTGGAGAACTTCTTGAAAATGGTCAGTTCGCAACCAATGTGGAACTGGTAGAAGCTCCCGGATATGAGCGTCAGAAGCTGGCTGAATCCCTGTGGCATCTTTATCACGATTTGAGTGAAGAAGCCCGTGCCGGCAGCTATCTGGCAATTCTCCATCAGGAACCGTTTCGTGGGTTTCCTGATGAAACCGCAGACTTGGCTGAAAAGTTGGATGACCCTCGTTTCCACGCAACCTTGGTGCAGCAGTATTCGGAATTTAGAAAAGCCCTTGCGGAAAATCCCGATCTGCTTCGTTTTCACTATCACAAGCTGAATCTCATCCAGAAACAGCTGTATGAGCTGAATATGCCTTTGCGTGAGTATCAGACCGATATGATGCAGATGCCCCTTGTCCGCCAGTTCATTACGGATGATGAAGTCAATGCAGACTTGACCCGTGGAAGTGGCTTTTCCGGTGGCAAAGCCCGTATTTATAACTACTGGCAGGAGAATCATTCTGCCAAAGAAAAGATGGATTTCTTGAAGCATGAATACGGAAGCGGTGGTCATTCCCACGCCTGCTCCGGTGCAACGCACAGCGGTCAGGATCACGATGCCAAGGGTATTGCTTACACCAAGAGCGGCTGCGATAAATTGCAGATGTCCTGGGCGCAGGTGGTGCAGAGAATTGACGGTCTGATGCGAAAGGGACGCTACCTTAGCCCGGAGGAAGAAGCGGAACGACAGGCTATCGAAGAAGCTAAAACTGATCCGTTGGAAGATGTTTATGACCGTTTTGCAGTGATTGATACTGAGGATGGCGAGTATGCAATCTGGGATAGCCAGACCGATGACTACTATGTAGACCCGGAAGGCGTTACGGAATACTTCACGGACGAATGGCTTGCCAATGACTACCTGGAGGAAGTTCGTCAGTCCGTAGCTGCGATGGAGTCGGTTCAGCCTGAAACACCTGCTACCGAGCCTGACGAAGTTGTGGAAGCCCCTGTTTCCGAAGAACCAACATGGAACTATCAGGTCGGTGACACGGTATATTTGGACGATACAGCTTTCCGTGTGGAGCAGATTACGGACAGAGAAGTTCAGCTGCGTGACCCTACGCTTGCTTATCCCATCTTCCGTGCCGAGAATCGTGAGAATTTCGAGCGTATGCTCTCTCAGGACGAAAGAAACCATGCGGTAAGGGTTGATGCCCAAACCGAAGAAAAGCCCGTTACAGAGGATTTTCTGGGCGAAACCGAACCGAGGGACTACACCCCTGAGTATCAGCTGTTAGACCGTCTGCGTATGGACTGCGAATACTTCCTTGGTGCAGGACAGCACAGCGAAAAGCATCTGTGGGCAGGCAACCGCCATGCACAGATTGCCAAGATGCGTGAGCTGTATGAAATGATTCCCGACAAACCAGAATGGCTGACACCTGAGATGATTAACAGCTACGAGGAGCGCATGGCTCCCCGCTATCTGGTTGCCGCCTACCATCACTTTGAAAACGGCTTCGATGATAAGCTGGACTACTACACTCTGGAGGAAGCGGAAAAAGCTGCCCAGGGCTATGTGGACGGAACTATGGAGGATGATGGGTTCAAGTACGATGGTGCTGCCGTTTACGATCAGCAGGAGCATAAGTGCATCCGTATCTATGGGGACTACCCTGACGAAAAGGCACACGCACAGGTCAGAGCCAGTGCGGAACCCGAACAGCAGGAGCCGGAACACTTCATCGACCATTTTTATGTTGCCGAGGATATTCAGAAGCGTGGTGCGCTGGACATCAAGGAATACAGTTCCTTTGATGATGCCCTGCGAGCCTACTATGCACTTCCTGACACGCAGAGAAAAGCCCTGGGTGCAATGAATACCAGAGATCTGCCGGGGAGTCTGGACTTCGTACAGTGCGTGGATGGCAGGGATACTATTATTCAGGACTATGCCAAGGTGGACGGATGGCAGAATGCCGAAGTCATGGACATTATCGCTCAGCTTGAGCAGTCCATCACCACCAGAGAAATTCCTCCCGTTCCTGCGGTGAACTTCCACATCACGGATGACAACATCGGTGAAGGTGGACCGAAGCAGAAATTCGCAAGAAACATCGCAGCCATTGAAACTCTGTTCAAACTGGAAAGCGAGAACAGGAACGCCACTTCCGAAGAACAGGAGATTTTGTCGAATTATGTCGGTTGGGGCGGTCTGGCAGATGCCTTTGACCCGGACAAGGGAAATTGGGCGCAGGAGTATCAGACACTGAAAAACCTGCTTTCCGAGGATGAATATGCTGCGGCAAGAGCTTCCACCCTGAACGCACATTACACCAGCCCTACGGTCATTCGCTCCATCTACGATGCAGTCGGACAGATGGGCTTTGAAACAGGAAATATTCTGGAGCCTGCTATGGGTATCGGCAACTTCTTTGGTATGCTGCCCCCTGAAATGCAGAGCAGCCGCTTGTATGGTGTGGAACTGGATTCCATCACCGGCAGAATTGCTCAGAAGCTCTATCCCAATGCAGAAATCAAAGTGGCTGGCTTTGAAACGACAGACCGCAGAGACTTCTACGATCTGGCTGTGGGCAATGTCCCTTTCGGCAACTACAAAGTATCCGACAAGCCGTATGACAAGCTGGGATTTTCCATCCACAACTATTTCTTTGCCAAGTCTTTGGATCAGGTTCGTCCCGGTGGTGTGGTAGCTTTTGTGACAAGCCGTTACACCATGGATTCCAAGAACTCTGACGCAAGGCGATATATGGCGCAGAGGGCGGAACTGCTTGGTGCAATCCGTCTGCCAAACGATGCCTTTAAGAAAAACGCAGGTACGGAAGTCGTGTCTGACATCCTGTTCCTGCAAAAGCGTGACCATCCGATTGACATTGTACCGGAATGGGTAAACCTTGACCGCACCGAAGAAGGACACACCATGAACAGCTACTTTGTCGCTCATCCTGAAATGGTTCTGGGCGATACGGTGGAAGAAAGTACCGCCTACGGTATGGATATTACGGTGCGTCCGATTGAGGGCATGGAACTGTCCGAACTTCTGAAAGAAGCGGTTTCCCACATCCAAGGAACCTATCAGGCGGTGGAACTTCCCGAAGCAGACAAGGGCAAGGAAATCGAAACCATTCCTGCAACCCCGGATGTGAAGAATTTCTCTTATACCGTGGTGGATGGCGATGTGTACTTCCGTGAGAACTCCCTCATGCGTCGTGTAGACCTGAACGAGAAGGCAAAAGATCGTGTGATGGGCATGGTGGAACTCCGTAGTATCGTCAATCAGCTGATTGAATATCAGCTTGAGGATTACCCGGATGAAATGATTACGCAGAAGCAGGCAGAACTAAATGATGCCTACGATGCGTTTGCCGCAAAGAACGGGCTTATCAATAACCGAGCCAACGGTCAGGCATTTGCCGATGATTCCTCCTACTATCTTCTGTGTTCTTTGGAAAATGTGGATGAGGACGGCAATCTGAAAAGCAAGGCGGATATGTTCACCAAGAGAACCATCAAGCCGGAGCGCAGAGTGACGAGTGTGGATACGCCGTCCGAAGCTCTGGCAATCTCCATCGGTGAGCGTGGTAAGGTGGATCTGCCGTTTATGGCGCAGCTGCTTGGAACACCCGAAGAATACGATGCGATTCAGGCAGAGCTTCGAGGGGTGATCTTCAAAGACCCGATGGCTCCCGATGCTGTGGAAGTTGGATGGCAGACTGCCGATGATTACCTTTCTGGTGATGTAAGAAGCAAGCTGCGTGTCGCACAGATGGCGGCAGACAGGGATTCTTCCTTCCGCATCAATGTAGAAGCCTTGCAGAAAGCACAGCCGAAGGACTTGGATGCGTCCGAGATTGATGTGCGTTTGGGTGCAACATGGATTGATGCCGATTATATTCAGCAGTTCATGGAGGAAACCTTTGAAACCCCGTATTACCTGCGCCGTTCCATTGAGGTCAAGTTCTCCGAGCTAACCGCAGAGTGGCGCATCAACGGTAAGAGTTCTCCCAACTACAACGATGTGGCGGCGTATGTCACCTACGGTACAGAGCGAGCCAACGCATATCGGATTCTGGAGGAAACGCTGAATCTGAAAGATATTCGTATCTATGATACGATTGAGGATGCGGATGGCAAGCAGAAGCGTGTTCTCAACAAAAAAGAAACTACCCTGGCACAACAGAAACAGAAGGCAATCAAGGATGCGTTCCGAGATTGGGTTTGGAGAGATCCGCACAGACGAGAAACTCTTTCCACCAAGTACAACGAACTTTTTAACTCCACCAGACCTCGTGAGTATGATGGCTCTCATATCCGTTTCGGCGGCATGAACCCGGATATTACCCTCCGTGAACACCAGAGAAATGCTATCGCTCATGTGCTATATGGTGGAAATACGCTGCTTGCACACGAAGTTGGTGCGGGCAAGACCTTCGAGATGGCTGCATCGGCTATGGAGAGTAAACGGCTTGGATTGAGCCAGAAATCCCTGTTCGTTGTGCCGAATCACTTGACCTTACAGTGGGCAAATGAGTTCCTGCACCTCTATCCGAGTGCCAAGCTCCTTGTTGCCACCAAGAAGGATTTTGAAACAGCAAACCGTAAGAAGTTCTGCGCTCGTATCGCAACGGGTGACTATGATGCAGTCATCATCGGTCACAGCCAGTTTGAAAAAATCCCGCTTTCTGCCGAACGACAGGAACGGCAGCTGCGGGAGCAGATTGATGAGATCGAGGGTGCGATTGCGGAGCTGAAATGGCAGCGTGGCGAAAACTTCACGATCAAGCAGATGGAGAAAACACGAAAATCATTGGAAGCCAGACTGGACAAACTCCTTGCCGCTGACAAGAAAGATGATGTCATTACCTTTGAGCAGTTGGGTGTAGACCGGCTGTTTGTGGACGAAAGCCATGCGTTCAAGAATTTGTTCCTCTACACAAAAATGCGAAATGTGGCAGGTCTGTCCACCTCCGAAGCCCAGAAATCTTCGGATATGTTTATGAAGTGCCGCTATATGGATGAGCTGACCGGCGGGCGTGGTGTGATCTTTGCAACCGGTACTCCCGTAAGCAACTCGATGACCGAGCTTTATACGGTCATGCGCTATCTCCAGTACAGTACGCTCCAGCAAAAGAACCTGACCCATTTTGATTCCTGGGCATCGACCTTCGGAGAAACGACAACTGCGATTGAGCTTGCACCGGAAGGAACCGGCTATCGTGCCAGAACCCGATTTGCGAAGTTCTTCAATCTGCCGGAACTGATGAATATGTTCAAGGAAGTTGCCGACATCAAGACCTCTGACCAGTTGCATCTCCCTGTTCCCGAAGCAAAGTTTGAAACGGTTGTGGTTCAGCCTTCTGAGTATCAGAAGGATATGGTTGCTTCCCTTTCAGAAAGAGCGGCGGATGTTCATGCCGGTATTGTTGACCCATCCGTCGATAATATGCTCAAGATTACCAGCGACGGACGAAAATTGGGACTGGATCAGCGGCTGATGAACCCTCTGTTACCCGATGACCCTGACAGCAAGCTCAATGCTTGCGTAGGAAATATCCTTCGCATCTGGCAGGACGGTCAGGCTGACAAATTGACCCAGTTGGTGTTCTGCGACCTCAGCACACCAAAAAATGATGGAACCTTCAATGTCTATGATGATGTCAAAACTAAGCTGATTGCAAACGGTGTGCCTGCGGAAGAAGTTGCCTTTATCCATGATGCGGATACCGAAGCAAAGAAGAAAGACCTTTTTGCCAAGGTTCGTACCGGACAGGTACGAGTGCTGCTTGGAAGTACGCAAAAGATGGGCGCAGGAACCAACGTCCAGGACAAACTGGTGGCAGTTCACCATCTGGATGTGGGCTGGCGTCCGTCTGATATGACCCAGAGAAACGGTCGTATCATCCGTCAGGGCAACCGGAACAAAGAGGTTCAGGTGTACCAGTATGTGACTGAGGGAACCTTTGATGCCTACCTGTATCAGACCTTGGAAAACAAGCAGAAGTTTATTTCTCAGATTATGACCTCCAAATCACCGGTTCGCTCCTGTGACGATGTGGATGAGCAGGCGCTGTCCTATGCGGAGATCAAGGCGCTGTGTGCCGGCAATCCGCTCATCAAGGAAAAGATGGACTTAGACATTGATGTGGCAAGGCTGAAGGTGCTGAAGGCTGACCACCAGAGCCAGCAGTACCGCATGGAAGATAAGCTTCTGAAATACTTCCCGGCTGAGATTGAAAAGCAGACAGGCTATATTCATGGCTTTGAAGCTGATATGAAAACCGTGGAAGCACACCCGCAGATTGCCGATGGTTTTTGCGGTATGGAAATCATGGGCAAAGCCTACACTGAAAAGGCAGATGCCGGTGAAATTCTTCTTGCAGCTTGCAAGGATACGAAAAGTGCCGATCCGGTTCCGCTTGGCAGTTACCGTGGCTTTCAGATGGAACTTTCTTTTGACAGCTTCCGGAACGAGTTTGATGTGACCCTGAAGGGCGCTGTGAGCCACAGAGTAGCCCTTGGTACGGATGCACGAGGAAATATCACCCGACTGGACAATGCCCTTGCAAGCATTCCTGAGCGCTTAGAACGAGCCAATGAACAGCTGAATAATCTCTACAATCAGCAAGAAGCAGCCAAGGCGGAGGTTGGAAAACCGTTCCCGCAGGAAGCAGAGCTGACAGCAAAAAGTCAGCGGCTGGCAGAACTGGATGCAGCCCTGAATATGGAGGACTCTGCGGAAAAACGTGACGAAAGAAGCGAGTCGGAGCGTCCTTCTGTGTTGGCTGATCTGAAATCCAAAGCGGAGCATATCCCACCTGCAAAATACTCTGAAACCCGTGAGGAGGTGTTGTAATGGCAAAGCGAGACCAGGATGTTCATTTCCTTGCATCCAAGGAGGAAGTTGAGAGAATCCATGAGAAGATGGACGAGCTTGGCATCCGCAGCATGGGAGCCTATCTGCGGAAGATGGCTCTGGATGGTTACTGCATCAGACTGGATTTGCAGGATGTGAAAGCCCTGGTTTCGCTCCTGCGAATCTGCTCCAACAACCTGAACCAGTACGCAAAGCGAGCGAACGAAACAGGTAGCATCTATCATGCTGATATTGAGGATTTGCAAAAACGACTGGAGGAGATCTGGACGGACATGAGAGAAGTTCTTGTTCGCCTGTCCTCAATCCAGTAATCCGACAACTTGTCGGGAAGTCGCAGTTTCGGCTGCGGCTTTACATAGGGACATATAACCTTGTTTAGCTGGTAGAATCATTCATATTCTTGTGCTATAATTATTACAAATGGAGAACTTGAGAGTTCGACAAATCGGAAGTTATAGGAGGTGAATCAGCATGAAATGTCCATATTGTGGTGAAGAAATGATAAGAGGATACCTAATGAGCTCACGAGATATTGCTTTTGCAGTTGATGATGTGACAAAAGTAAAATTTTTTCGTATTAGAAAATCGGATGATTTGGAGTTGAGTAAAGGTTCAGGCGGAATCCCTCATTGTGAAGCTTATCGTTGCAGTAGTTGCAAAAAGATTTTGATTGATTATGCAAATAGATAACTTCAAGTTTGTCATACATGCAAGAGCGACTACAACGGTATTGACTAGTGACAATAAAATAACAATATTTTCGTTTTAGACTATATGCAAAAATACTAAAACAGTACAGAAATGAACTGCTAAATACAATAAATATCCTGCTTTATAAAGGAGTAAATTTTTACGAGTAGGAGTTTGAATAGTAAAAAAAGAAACCATGGGCTTGAGGTTGTATCCTATTTGGTGCTACATGGTTTCTTTTTTGATTTCTTCAATGAATTACAGTACAAATATTTGCTAACTATTTCCTAAGAAATTCCCTCAACCTATCCGGATAATAATTCATTATTAATTCATTATCAACATTCATTGATTCTACCAATGGACCGCAGTGGTCGTAGTTGGCAATATCAGTTGTAAAGTGAGCATCACTTCCCATTATGAAAGGATGATTGTATTTCTTACAGTTTTCGATAATTAATTTCTGGTTTTCTTTTACATTTTTTCTATTTTTATCCCTAAGGGCATTATTATTTATTTCAAGAAGAACGTGATATTCTTTTGCAGCCTGAACAAGGGCTTCGTAATCAAGAGGACAACGGCCGTCGTCAGGATGGCTTATAATGTTCACATTAGGATTCTTAATGGCATTTATTATTGCAGCAGTGTTTTCTTCTTTTGAGCCGAACTTGTAGCATACAGAATGGATGCCGGCAATAACAAAATCAAGTCGATCAATATATTTCTGATCAAGATCAAGTGTGCCATTGTAGTCGATTATATTAATTTCTGCGCCAAGTCTTAAATCTAATCCAAAAAGGTCTCTTGGAACAACTCTTAGATTTTGAAAATAAATATCAGCACAAGTTCCGGGGGTTCCTGAACTGTGTTCAGTGATTCCATAAATTTCAAGTCCTTTGTTTGCTGCTTCTTTACACATTTCTGTAAGTGTGGCATAAGCGTGACCGCTTGCAATGGTGTGAGTGTGCATATCTGCGAGAATTTTGTTCATAGATTTTTCCTCCTGTGTATTTCGTTTATTTATGATTACACGGATTGTTGCGTGCTTCGCAGTCCCACAATCCTTCCCCTCAATATTCGCATATTGTGGGCGTGTCTCAAAGTCATTATCTCTTTATTGTGTAAGCACAAGCGGGATAAGACTTTTTGACGTTGTAATCATTTAATATTGTATCACCATTGTATTGACAATGAAATAAGATAATTATATATTATATAAGGTTAGAAATACTAAACTTTTTGTTTAAAAATAACAAACTTAGCCTTAAAGTATGATTAAAGCTAAAAATAAAAAGGGATAATACTATGGATATAGGAAAAAAGATTAAAGAGTTAAGAATTTTGAAAGGACTTACTCAGGAGGAATTGGCTGATAGGGCAGAGTTGACTAAGGGATTTATTTCTCAGGTTGAGAGGAATCATACATCTCCGTCAATAGCAACTCTTGTGGATATTCTCCAGTGTCTGGGTACGGATTTGAAGAATTTTTTTGAAGATGATGAGGATAATCAGATTGTCTTTTCTAAGGAAGACTATTTTGAGAAGGAAGATAAAGAACTTAAAAATATGATTCAGTGGATTGTGCCAAATGCACAAAAAAATCTGATGGAACCTATTATGGTCACATTAGAGGCAGGCGGTTCAACTTACCCTGACAATCCTCACGAGGGTGAAGAGTTTGGCTATGTTTTGTCAGGAACGATTAAGGTCGTGCTTGGAAGCAAGACTTATAAAGTGAAAAAAGGTGAAACTTTTTATTATGAGGCAAAATATAAGCACTATCTTAAATCAGACAAGGGCGCAAAGGTGTTATGGATTAGTGGCCCCCCAAGTTTTTAAAACAGTTTAGGAGAAAGTTATGGAAAAGAAGATTATTGAATTAAAAAATATTAGCAAGAATTTTGAAGACCAGCAGGTTTTAAAGGGGATTGATTTAAACATATATGAAAACGAATTTCTTACATTACTTGGACCAAGCGGATGCGGTAAGACTACTTTGTTAAGAATTATCGGTGGTTTCGAGGAACCAAGTAATGGTCAGTTGATTTTTGACGGAAAGGATATTTCAAAGGTTCCGCCTTACAAAAGAGAAGTAAATACAGTATTTCAGAAGTACGCCCTGTTCCCTTTCTTAAATGTGGCAGATAATATTGCTTTTGGTCTTAATCTTAAGAAAATGGACAAAGACGTCATAGAGAAAAAGGTTAGCAGAATGCTTGAACTGGTAGGCCTTAAAGGCTTTGAAAAAAGAGATGTAACTTTACTTTCAGGAGGTCAGCAGCAGAGAGTTGCCATAGCAAGAGCCCTTGTTAACGAACCTAAGGTATTGCTTCTTGATGAGCCTTTGGGTGCGTTGGATGCCAAGCTTAGAAAAGATATGCAGACTGAGCTTAAAAAGATTCAGAAGGAAGTTGGAATTACATTTATTTTTGTTACTCACGACCAGGAAGAGGCACTTTCAATGTCAGATACAATCGTTGTTTTGAACGACGGTGTTATTCAGCAGATTGGAACTCCAATGGATATTTACAACGAGCCACAGAACAGATTTGTAGCTGAATTTATTGGTGAGTCAAATATTATTGAAGGCAATATGATTAAGGACTGTCTTGTTAATTTTGATGGCATAGACTGGGAATGTGTAGACAAGGGATTTAAGGATAATGAAGATATTGAAGTTGTTTTAAGACCTGAAGACATGGATGTTGTGGAACCGGAGGCAGGTAAGGTTTCAGGAACTATTATTTCAAAAGTTTTTATGGGGGTCCATTATGAATATCTCGTGGAAACTAAAAACAGAAATTATAAGGTTCATACAACAGAAAATTATGAAATTGGGAAAAAAGTAGGACTTACAATTGATCCTTTTGACATTCAGGTAATGCACAAAATGGAGAATTAAGGAGGAAAGAGATGCATCATTATAAAGGCTTAGTGAAACCTTATGTGTTATGGTCTTTTCTGCTAATAGTTTTGCCTTTGGCATTAATATTACTTTACTCCATTACAACAGGGGATAATTCACTTATAACAATACATTTTACATTAGATAATTTTAGGAAAATATCTGATCCTATTTACTTAAATGTTTTTATTAAATCTTTGCAAATGGGACTAATTACAACGGGAGTTTGCCTTGTTTTGGCATATCCAATGGCGTATATTATTTCAAAGTTTGATGAAAGTTCTCAGAATATTTTAATACTGTTAGTCACAATTCCAATGTGGATTAACACATTGCTTAGAACTTATGCATGGATAAGTCTTTTGTCAGACAACGGAATTATTAATTCATTATTTAAACTGTTAGGATTAAATCAGCAGACAATGATGTACACTAATTTTTCGGTTGTTATGGGCTTAGTATGTGATTTGTTGCCATTTATGGTTATTCCAATTCACACATCACTGGCAAAAATGGACCACTCACTTGTGGAAGCTGCAAGTGACCTTGGTGCCAACAGATTTCAGACTTTTACAAAGGTTATTTTGAAATTGTCACTTCCTGGCGTTATAAACGGTGTTTCAATGGTATTTCTTTTGTCTATTTCAAGTTTCGTTATACCACAGTTACTTGGCGGACATCAGTTTGTACTTATTGGTAACCTTATTGAAAATCAGTTTATTTCTGTAGGTGACTGGAATTTCGGAAGTTCCATTTCAGTTATTCTTGCAGTTATTATTTTAGTAATGATGGGATTTATGAAAAAAATAGATCCTGACGAGAATGGAGGTAACTAATGAATAAGAAGAAAATCTCCATAGGACCAAAATTATATATTACATTGTGTTTTATATTTTTCTATTTACCAATTGCAGTTACAATGTTTTTTTCGTTTAACTCATCAAAATCCTTAACTAAGTTTACCGGATTTTCACTTAAATGGTATAAGAAACTTTTAACAGACAATGATATTATTGCAGCAGTTTATGTATCTATAAGTATTGCTGTTATTGCCACAATTATATCTACAGTTCTTGGTACAATTACGGCAATCGGACTTTCAAGAAGCAGAAAAATTCTTAGAGAATGGCTTTTGAATGTTAACAATATGCCTATTATGAACCCTGATATTGTTACGGCAATCGGACTTATGATTTTGTTTACGTCAATGAGACTTGAACGTGGATATCTTACAATGCTTTTAGCACATATTGCTTTTTGTACGCCATATGTTATAACAAGCGTTTATCCAAAGGTTCGAAGTATGGACCACAACCTTGCAAATGTTGCCATGGATCTTGGTGCCACACCGTTTCAGGCGTTAACTAAGGTTATTATTCCAATGTTAAAACCGGGAATTTTTGCAGGAATGCTTCTTGCATTTACAATGTCACTTGACGATTTTGTTGTTTCATATTTTGTAACAGGAAATGGTGTTTCCAACATTTCAATTGTTGTTTATAATATGACAAAGAGAACAAATCCTACAATTAACGCTTTGTCAACATTGCTTATTCTTGTGGTTGTTTTGATTTTGGTTGGTGTAAATGTTATACCGGCTCTTGCAAAAAAAAGACACAAAAAGGTTGAAATGTCAGCATCACACAATAGTCCCCTTAAAAAGATTGGTGTGGCTGTTGCAACTGTTGGAGTTTTGGCAGTGGCAGTATTTTGTGGGGCAAGATTTTCAGCCATTAGCAGTAAGCCGGTTCTTCGTGTGTATAATTCAGGGGAATATATGGATACTTCTCTTATTGAGGATTTCCAAAAAGAGTATAACTGCAAGGTTGTATATGAAACATTTGATTCTAACGAAACAATGTATACAAAGCTTCAAAGTGGGGCAGAATATGATGTGATAATACCGTCTGATTATATGATTGAACGACTTATATCAGAAGATTATTTGCAGCCAATTGACTGGAAACTTATAACTAACAAAGACAAGATTATTCCAAAGCTCTTGAAGAATGATTTTGATCCTGATAATAAATACACAGTACCTTATTATTGGGGAACTGTAGGGATTTTGTACGACAAAACAGTTGTAGATGAAAATGACTTAAAAGAAGGTTGGAATATTCTAAGGAATAAGAAATACAGCGGTCAGATTTATATGTATGATTCTGAAAGGGATTCTTTTATGGTGGCTTTGAAAGACCTTGGTTATTCAATGAATACAAGAAATAAAGATGAACTAAAACAGGCGTACAACTGGCTTATTGAACAGAATAATACAATGAAACCTGTATATGTTGGAGATGATGTTATGGACAACATGATTTCAGGTAATAAGGCAATGGCTGTAGTATATTCAGGAGATGGCTCATATGTTATTAATGAGAATGATAATATGGGATTTTTCGTGCCGGATCAGGGAAGTAATGTTTGGACTGACGGAATGGTTATTACCAAAAAGTGCAAAAATACTAAGCTTGCTCATCAGTTTATTGATTATTTCTTAAATTATGATGTGGCAGAGCAGAATACTGATTATATAGGATATGACAGCGCAGTAAAAAGTGTTTATGAATATTTTAAAAATGATGCTTTTGAAGGAAATCCAGGCTGTGGACCTGACACGTCAAATCCTAAAAATGAAGTTTTTAAAGACCAGCCACAGGATATAAAGGCGTATAGTTCAAGTCTTTGGACAAAAGTTAAGTCACATTAGGATTTAAAAATTCAATCACACTAAGGTTTTTGACTTAAAAATTAAATGTAATTTAAATATATTAAATTGAAGTTTATGTTTTGAAATAAATGAGAGAGGGAATCATGGACAAAAATTTTTGGAGGGAATATTTTTCTATTCCTAATATAATGGGATATTTTAGAATAGCGTTGGCAATGTTATATATGTTTCTATTTTACAGGGCGTTAGACGGTGCTCCTTACTGGCCTGTAATTGTGACAATTGTAATCTCGGGAATAACAGATTTCTTTGATGGTAAAATTGCCAGAAGGTTTAATATGATAACAGACTGGGGAAAGATGCTTGATCCAATAGCCGACAAAATAACTTTGGGAGCTATTATTATAAGCATGTCTTTCAAATATTCCATAGTTGTATTTATGGTTGTCTTTTATATAATAAAGGAAGGTTATATGGCGGTTGCAGGAATTATATCAATTAGAGCCGGACACAAAATCGAAGGTGCAATGTGGTATGGCAAAGTATGCACTTTTGCAACTTATGTAATTCTGATTGTATTGCTTTTATTTCCTAATATGCCGGAAGTTATGGTTAATGTTTTGGTTATAGCAGATATGATTATAATGGCATTTACCCTGATAAAATATTTTATTTATCACAGAGGCTTGTGGGAAGAGTTAAGAGGTAAGTTGCCGAAAAACATCGAGAAATAATATGGTATACTACTAGTACAAAATAATTTTTATATAAGAGAAATTAAAAAAATCTTGACAAAAATATTTATATAGTGTAACATAACAGAGCGATAAGTCATAACGCAAATCGCCCAGTTAGCTCAGTTGGTAGAGCAGAGGACTGAAAATCCTCGTGTCTCTGGT
>NZ_JBKXNW010000023.1:0-12566 GCF_047012705.1 Pseudoruminococcus sp.
TTTTATCGTCCAAAACCGTGTAAGAGAAGTTCCTTACCGTAGGGTCTGCCGGGATAGAATTATCTTCTTCCTCCAGTTCATCGGCAACTTCGTATTCGGAGATTTCTCCGTGAATGTTTGATGCTGCTTCGTTCAAAAGTTCCGAAAGGTCGGCATTTTCAAACGGCTCACAGGTTGCTTCCGGACCGAAGCGACCGCTTACCATTTTCATTTCGCCGAGTATCATTTCCGGGTGCTGAACAAAATATGAGTTCATCCTTATACCGTTTTCGTCGGTATCAAGATGAACCCAATCCGGCACAATATCAATGAGCCTGTCTCGCTTTTGCAGGAACAGAATATCGGATACAACCTCTGTTCCGGCATTGCCTTTGAAGGTGTTATTCGGAAGTCTGATTGCTCCGAGAAGCTCCGCCCTCTGTGCGATATATTTACGCACATTGGAGTTTTCCTTGTCCATAGTTCCTTTACTTGTCACAAGAGCCATCACACCGCAGGGGCGTAACTTATCAAGCGATTTCGCAAAGAAATAATCGTGGATTAAAAAGTTGTACTTGTCGTATCGTTTGTCGGAGACTTTGAAATCCCCGAAAGGCACATTGCCGATAACGCCGTCAAAGAAGCTGTCAGGAACATTCACTTCCTCAAACCCCTGTGCCGCAATAGAAGATTTCTGATAAAGCTGCTGAGCGATACCGGCTGAAATGGTATCAAGCTCCACGCCGTAAACCTTTGCGTTTTCCATTGACTTAGGCAGCATACCGATGAAGTTACCGATACCGCAAGACGGCTCAAGCAGGTTGCCCTCCTGAAATCCCATCTGTTCCAACACCTTGTAAATGGCAGTTGATACTTCGGGCGGAGTGTAAAATGCAGTCAGTGTGCTTTCTCTTGCCGACGCATATTCCTCCGGCGTCAGGATATTTTTCAGCATTGCATACTCTGTATGCCAAGCTCCCGCTCGTTCGTCAAAGGCTTCGGGAATACCGCCCCAACCGACATATCTCGACAAGATTTTCTGCTCGTCAGGTGTGGCAAAGCGGTTTTCGTTTTGACAATCCTTCAAGACCTTAATCGCTGCATAGTTTCTGTGAAAACGCTCTTTTTTATTGACTTCTTCAACCTGATTATTGGCAAGGTCAAAATTGTGTCGCTCGGACATAGGAATATCCGGGTGGAGGTCAAAGCTCTTTACCTTTGACTTTTTCTTTTGCTCCCAAGCGGGTACAATCGGTTCAGGCTCTTTGTCGTAACCGTTGCCGATACGAACACCCTCGTTATACATTTCCTCATAACTGTCAAAACCGTTTTGAGTAGCAACGATTTCTCTGTAATCCTCAATCGGTACATTTCCGATGTTCGTTGCCACCATATCAGTTCTTTCAGCGTTTTTAATGAGTGCTTTCATTGTGGCGGAGGTACAGTCGGTCAAATCCGGTGTCCTGTGAAATTCTCGGTTTGCATCCACAAACCATTCCGTACCTACATCGGCAAGCTCCTGATTTGCAATACTGCCGAGATAATCAAAGAAATCCTCAGCCGAGTCATACTCCCTTGCAGCTTGCTGTATCTCGTCAAAAGAAAGCGTATTTGTAACATACTGACCTCCGGCATTGCTGTCGGGGTTATAGTACATCCAAGCTACGCTTTCATTGTCCCGGTCGATAAAGAAGGCGTCGTCATAACCGGTTTTCGAACTGAAATCCTGTACGGTTTCGGTATCGTTTTGAGCTTCGTTTTCGCCTGTAACGGCTTTTTCTTCTGCCGGTAATACACTGACCTTCAAGTGGTCGTTCATTGGATTTTCACGCACTTTTCGGTCAAATTCTTCCCTTGAAAGCTCCTTGTTGAATAGGGGCATATCTAAGTCATAGAGCATTACACGGTTTTCATCAAAGGACAAAATCTCATACTGCGAAGCCCCGATATACACGCTGTCGCCGAGATGATATTCATACTTTGCTTCCGGTTCGACCTCTTTGTTTTCAGGCTCAGGCGGTGCGGTAGAGAGTATCTCACGGTTTTTTCTCTGCTCTGCAAGCTCGGCTCGCCGTTCTTCCTGCTTTTCAAGCCATTCAGGGTACTTTTCTTTTTCCTTTGGGTTTAGGTATCTGTCCATACGGATAAGGTCTCCGATACGCTTTTCCACCTGAGACCAAGAAAGCGTAATGTGCGGCTTGTCACTTCCGATACCTTTTGAAATTGTGATACCTTTTCCGTCGTGCTGTTCGTCAATGCCTGCACCGATGATGACAGGGTAAGAGCCGCCCCAACCGTATTCGTTTTTCAAGAAGTCGGCGTTCTCTTTTGCGGAAAGGCTCTTTTCAAACTGCTCATAGATACGCATTTTACCCTCGGAAACTCCGCTTCCACGGGTCAGTACAGCGTCTATGATTTCCTGAGAAAAAGTAAAGGCAGAGGTTTTTTGTACCTCTGCCTGATTGCCCATTATGAGAGTCAACTGACCGTCCATCGACGGAAGCGGTTTCATTGTATCGGTCAATTCTCTCAAAAGTCTCATTGCTTCAAAATGCTGAGCGATAACGCCCCAGTCGTAGAAGCTCTGAGCGGTTCTGTTTTCGTATTCGCCCTCCCACAAGTGGAGGACATTCTGAAATGTTTTGTAGCCCACAAGCCTGCCGTCGCTTAAAGTAAGCCGGGTGTAATCGTTGTTGAAGATACCCTTGATATATTCGGTACGGGTCGCATTGTCCGTATTTCTCTCATAGAAATCTTTGATTTCTTCCTTTGAAGCGGACAAATGCGGGGTAGTACCGAGTATCTCTCGGATAGTATCATCGCCACCGAAAAACGGCAGGCTCTTGTCCTCGTGGTTTCTGTCGTAATACTCTAAGCGAATATTACCTGATTCTTCACGATTTCCTGTGCCGAGTTCCTGATGTTGTTCATCAGGCGAACCCACTTCATCATATCTTCCGCTTTCATCTGCTCCGTCAGCCCGGCTTTCTGTGCCATCTGCTTCACGAGAGTTTCCTCCAGTTCGCTGGCTCTCTGCTGAACCTCCGCCAAGTGACTGTTCAGAATCCCTTTCGTCAGAAGATTGTAGTACAGGATTTTGTGATGTTCCTTCAGATAAGTTCTCCTCATCTGCGACCATCTGCCGAGAGTCACTTCCGTCTGCTCCGGCAGTTTCAGGTTCGGAAGATTGTAATCTCCCACCATCGTGTATGTGATTTCGCTCATCGCTTTGACTCCTTTCGTCTTTGATGTCTTTATTGTATTCGGATTGCTCCTGTTCATCAATTATGCGATTTTCCTTGCTGAGCGTGCTGATTGTTCTGCTGACAGGGAGCAACGCCATTTCTGCAATGTCGCTTGTAGCAATACCCACCGCATTGAGAACTTCCTGTGAATTAAAACTTGAAATACCGGCAAAGTCATCGGGAGAATAGACCTTGTCTGCGTTCAGTCCCAATCGTGCCATAACCATATATGATACGCTGTTTCTGACAAGCTCCAAATACAAGGCATTTGCTTCGTCGGCAGACAAATACTCAATTTCGCTTCCTGCACCCAAACTCATAAAGTCGGAGATATAGTCTGCGATGTTGTCCTCAACGGCATTGGCAATGCTCTCTTTGACGACATTTTCAATACTCGTTGTATCGTTTACCGCACCGAAAGTATTTTCAAGTGTTTCAATAACTTCTGCTTCATATTCGGGTCTCATCTCCCAAATCGGAACAGGGCGGGAATGTCGACTTTCGTGGGTGTCCGATATATCAAAGTAATGAATCAGCCTTTGACGGCTTCTGTCTGCGTCCTCAAATACGGCAATACCTTTTGCTCCTCGATTTACCCAGCGACCGAAAGTGCCGTTCCATCGTTCGATTTCAAGCACGGCTGTTGCGTCTGGTCTTTGGGCATAAATGAGAAGCTGTTCATCAAATCGGAGCCTGAAATTCCTGCCTGCTGTTTTCAGAAACGATTGCCAGTTTACCGGATTGTCTGTAACTGCAAAACAGGTTCTTTCGTATAGCTCCGAAATTAGGTCAAATTTCCTTGCCACCTCGTCTGCACCTCCTTATCGTGTTTTTTCTTTGTCCTTTGCAGATTTTGTGTTTTCTTTTGCGGCTGGTTCTACAGTATGACCGTTTCTCTCGCAAAGCTCGGCAAATTCGCAGATGTGGTAGAGATTTGTGCCGACCTCCAAATGGTAGTCATCAATATATCTGCAAGTCCTCTCCATTGTTTTGCCATCGCCGAGCTTAATTGAGATTTTTTCTCCGTCCGTAATGCGAAACTGCTCCTGATAGTGCGGGTCAATAAATCGGATACCACGCTCGGCATTTTTCAAGTGGTTGTTCAGCCACTCTTTCTGATAGCAATAGCAGTACAGATTGTACTCTCCACGGTTGGGATTTAAACGCATAAGGTAGGAATATCGCTCGGTATCAACACGGACGCCGTAATGATTGCGGTCATCTTCGTAGCTGCTTTCGGGGTGTTCATAGCAGAATTTTGACATAGTGCTTCTGCCGCTTAAAAACTCGCCGTCCCCGAAACGGTAGGAGTTTATCACCAAGTCAAATTCCTTTTTGAAATCGTCGGTCTTTAAGTCCTTTCTGAAATCGTTCCAAGTCGTCCAAAACTCGTTCCCGTTAGAACCGAAGTCGGCTCTCAAATATCCGATAAGACCGGTCTGCATAGAGAGCTGCTGACTTTGGCTGAAGGTGTATTTACGCTCTGCTTCGGTCAATACTCTGTAATCCATTTTCATCACCTCGCTTGTTCGTTTGGTTGTCTTTGCTTTGGAATAGAAAAGCCATATACCCCGGCAATGTCATCGCCGAGCCTTTTGGTAACTCGTGTGATGTCGGCTCTTGTAGCTTTTCCGTTGTAGATTTTATCTTGCAGATTTTCAATCTGCGTATCGGTAACACCGTCTTTGAATACACGGTATAGATAATGGTTTGTACCGTCGTGATGAACGGCGTCGGCTCGAAGATCTCCGTACTTATCCACATACCATTCGGTGTAATCGGTATCGGAATAAAGGCAATCCTTGATGTTGCCGGAATCAATCATCTTGTAGCCCGACACTCTGCCGTTCCATCTGCCGAGGTCGCCGATAACGATAATCGGCTGTGAAAGCTGAATGTTGAGATTTACTCGTTCATCATAAAGATTTTCGGCATTGGATTTTACCATAATGTCGTAAAGCTCATCATCGGAATATCCGGGATACAGTTCCTCCAAAGACTCTCGCCAATCATCAAGGTCAAGGCTAATGTCGCTCCAAATGATATGGCGGTCATTCTGTTCCGGACTGCTCATCAGTGCCACCTCCCAAATAAGAGAACAGCTTATTGGCTTTGGTCTGCTTCTGAAGCTCGATAATCAGGCTCATATCCGGAATAGTGATACCGGGAATTTTCAAAATGCTCTCCATATCAAGCTGCTGCAATTTCTTTTCCGTGTTGCAGCCTGCGTCAAACAGTTTCGTCAGAAGCTTTGTCTTCTGCTGAAAAGTGAATTTTTCCTTCATTGCTTTGTCCTCCTTATCGTTGTTTGTCTTTGTTTCGCTTCTTGTGTAAAAGCTCTTGTGCCTTTTCCTTTGCCCATTCAGGCAGACGCTCAGGCTTTACTTCGCCCATAACATCCATTCTTTCATATCGGGTTGATTTTCCGGTGTGAAGATTTGTGCAGAACACAGCACTTCCACGGCTGTTTGCCGACGCACCGAAACCGCCCGTAACATAGTAGAGCTGTCTGTCGGCTCTCTGAAATTCAGGCTTTAATACCTTTGGGTCAATGGCAATGATTGTGCCGTTGATGTCTTTGGAATAGTGGTCGGGGATACAGTCGGCTTCCGTTATGAGTGTGATTGGAATATCCAGCTTTTCGACCTGTTCCTTGAAAAGCTCCGCTTCATTTGCCACACGGCTACCGAAAAGGTGTACGATTTCGATATAGTCATCGCTTACCATACATTCCGAACACAGTTCAAACAGGTCGTTTCGCTCCGCAAAGCCGCACAAAAACTTATTGCCGTTTGTGCTTTGCTCATTGGAAGCCAAGATAACCTCCTTTTCGCCCACATTGACCGAGCAGAGAACGGTGTATTCACCGATTTTTCTTTTTTCCTCGTTCATATCCACACCTCAGCTTACTTCAATCACAATTCTGATGTTTCCGCAGTCGCAGCCACTGCACTGTCTGGACAGTTCAGGAAACAGGGATTGCACTCTCTGTCTTGCTCTGCGGATAGTCTCAAAGCACGGCAAGCCGTACCCTTTATAGTTGTTGACTATATCCTCAAGCGGTAAATCTCCGACTCTCATATAGCTGTATCGGTTGTAATAGCAAAGGATAAGCTGCATATCGTCATACCTCGTTTCGGGGCATTCTCTGAGTATTGCAAGCACCTTGCTGTCAACCGTCTTTTGCTTGTTCATAATGCACCTCCGTAAAAGAACGGTGGGCGAAGTTTTCACTCCGCCCACTTTGGTGTTCCTTATTTCTTTCTGTTCTTAATCTGCAAGAAGATAAAGCCGCCGATAATAAAGGCGACTAATACAACTGCTACGATTGTTTTAGCGTCCATTACTCATTGTCCTCCTTCTTCTTTTTTCTGTACGCAACAACGGCTGTGCCGACAATACCGAGGGCAGAAAGTCCCGCAAGTGCAGTCCACAAGCCGACATTGCTGTTATCTCCGGTCTTTGGTGTGTCTCTCAGCTCATTGTGCATTTCCACAACGGTAGTAGAGCCGACCTTTACGGTTGCAATCTTATCCGCAGGAAGCACATAGGAAGCAGAAACAGTATCCTGAACCTCGGAAACGGTGTAATCGCCGATACGAAGTCCCTCGATAATGATTTCACCGTTCTTATCGGTCGTGAAGCTGCGGTCATAACCGTTTACTCCCGTAACTCTGAAAGTGAAACCTTCAACTTTATCGTCAGAGGAAGTCTTAACGATTTTCAGGTTTCCTTTCATTGCCGTGTTAATAAAGCCGACGCCGGCTTTGTTTTCTACCTCGTAGGTGGTTTCATCTTTTTCAATGAAAACAGAGTACACACCCTTATCAAGTTCAAAGCCTTCCGGTGCTTTGGTTTCTCTTACAAGGTATTTTCCGTAAAGAAGCTCCTTCATCTCGTAAATACCCGTAGAAGTTTCGTTGAGCGTACCGATAAGCTCGTCGCCGTCGTCCAGTTTGCCATCGCCGTTTACATCTTTGTAAACCTCAAAGGTCGCTCCTGTCAGCTTGTTGTCCGGGTAATCTTCATCAACCTTAGTCAACTTGATATTGCCGTGAACATACTCATTGACGATTTCAACCTCAATGACCTGACCGACCTCGGAGATTTTAACTTCATAAGAAGTTTCATCAAGCACGAAGCCCTCCGGCTGCTCGATTTCTTTTACAAGCCAGTTTCCATACGGTACTTTGTCAAAAGAAAAGCTACCGTCATTTTCAGAGGTAGCAGTCATCAAAGCATTTTCTTTTGTAAATTCAGTTTCATCAGCCTTAAACAGACCGATTACAGCACCTCCCAGTGCTTCGCCGTTTTCGGTAATCTTCTTACCGGAAACAGAACCGTAAATGAGCTTGTTCTCAATCGCTTTTCCGTCGTTGACTGCAATCTCAACATTTGCGGTATCCTGACCGGCATAGCTGAAAGTGAACGGATACTTGGCGTCGGAGAGAATATAATGCTCATCGGTGGCAAGCTCCTTAACATAGTAGCTTCCGAAAGGAATTTCGGTTTTGATAACAGCCTTACCGTTTTCGGAAAGAGAGATAATCTCAATCAGACCGTCTGCCGGGATAGAAGTACCGCTTGCAGAAACAAGTTCCTCTGCGGCGAAAAGTCCGAAGCTGATATTCTTCATTTCATCGCCGTTACCGATGTTGAAGATGTCGTTCTTTTCAATAGTCTTTTCAAGACTTACCGTAACCTTTTGTCTCTCGTTTACGAAGCTGGTTGCGGTTTCAGTTACGGCAACTTCCTGACCTGCGTAGGTCAGCTCGACCTCGTGTGCTTCCTTATTGATAACCATACCCTCCGGTGCGGTGATTTCGACCACAGTATATCTGCCGAGGTAAATCTCCTTACTCTTGGCAAGTCCGTTTTCATCTGTGGTAACAGTATCTACGACCTCGCCCTTTGCATAACGGAGTGTACCGTCGGGAGTGATAATATCTTCTGCTGCGGTAATCTCATAAACCGCACCTGCAAGACCTTTCACTTCATAGACAGGCTGATAAATCACATCGGCGTTTTCCTCTCCGGAGATATTTACCCCTGAGAACACCTCGCCGGTCTTTTCAATGCTGACAGTACCTTTCTGTGCCATATTAGGCTTATCGACCTTAATCACAGTAATACCACCCTCATCGGAAGAATGTTCCTCTGCCACATCAAAGTACACCGGTGTGCTGTCAAGCACATATCCGTAAGGAGCCTGAACCTCAACAAGAGAATATCCCTTGCCGTATTCCAGTTTCTCCGGTGTAACAAGCTGTCCGTTTGCGTCGGTGTAGAAAGTATCAATCGTTGTCGGAGTAGGATAAGTGAAGGTCATTGTTACCTGATTGCCGTCAGGGTCAAAGATTTTGAAGCCTGCACCGGCATACGGAATGTTTTTACCACTTTCTGCGTCCACCTTAACCACCTTGATATAGCTTTCAAAGTTTGCGTTGTTGATGAGATAGCGGTAGGTCTGTCCGTCCTGAGCAATGAACACATCGAAGTCGTCCATTAACTCACGCCCCTCCCAACCGGAGGTTTGATGAACGGTATATACGCCGTAAGGCATATCCTTGGTCTGACCGAAGCCGTTTTCATCACAAACAATTACATCTCTCTCATCTTCCTCTGCTGAATCAAAGCTGCCGGAAGATTTGAGATAGATTTCAAAGGTTGCACCGTTTTCGGGTGTCTCAATCTGAGTTTCTCCGTTATCGGTATGCTTGATGATGGCGATATTGCCTTTCATAACCTGTTCGGTAACATCATTTGCTGTCTGATTGTGTTCCACCGTATAAAGCTGCGGTTCTGCACCGACCTTATGAATTGTGGTATCAAGCAGATAGCCCTCGGACGGAGTGATTTCACGGATTGTCCAGTCATCATCACAGATATATTCCTTTGTGGTAAACTGCCCGTTCTTATCCGTAACATATTTGTCCACAAGGGTTTCGCCCTTATAAATGCCGTAAACTGCTCCGGCAAGGGTAGCGTCGCCCTGCGGTGTGCCTTCCTCTCGGTCGCTCTTTGTTACGGTTACGCTGAACTTTTTGAGAATGTTCGTGAAGTTTCTTGTGGTTACTTCTTTCCAGTTAATCGGTGCGGTCTGATTTGCAGGCACAACATAACGGATTGCGGTATCCACTTCCTCAATGGTGTATGGGGTAGTGCCGCTTATAAGCACATCATCGAAAGAAGCAACACCGTTCTTATCTGTCACTGCATATTCATCTACGGCAATACCCGCAAGCGAAGTTCCGTAAAGGTGGAAAGTTACACCCTCGACCAGATTATCCTCCGAAGATTTGATAACCTGAAGATTACCTCTCTTGAGAACATTATTGAAGTTGACCTTTGCCACCTGACCGGCAACAACAGTAACTCTGTGAACCTCCTGCGGTACATATTTGTCGATAGACTGTTCTGTTACCGTGTAAACACCGGGCATAAGGTTATCCAGTTGGAATTTGCCGCCGTTTGCGGTTGTTACAGTCTGATTGACACCGTTACCGCTGATGGTAAACTGAATACCGTCAACCTTTCCGTCCTCGCTTGTCTTTACAATCTGACAAGAGCCATAGCTGACCTTCATTTTGACAAAGCCGCTGACAGGGTCGCTGACCTCCTGAGCGTAAGTGACCACATCCTGAATGCCGTTGCCATTCTGGTGGATACCATCAGACCATACAACTACACCTCTGCGGACGCCGTTCTTTTTTGCGGCTGTGATGGTAAATTCCTTGCTCGGAGCTTTATCCATCGAAACAGTCAATTTGTTTCCGCTGACGGAGAAAGAAACACCGTCAATGTTTGCCGAGAAGTTGTAATTGCCAAGCACACCGTTTGTATCGGTGAGAGTAGCAACATACTTACTTCCGTTCCATTCAAGCTCATTTACCTTTGCAGAACCGCTTGACCTTGTGCAGAAGCTCGGCACTTTGGTGTGATTCTGAACACTTGTTACCATACTGTTGTAGTACGACAAGATTTTACTGCGGAGTGGGTGTGCAGAGCTTACACATTCAAGCACAGCATTATACCCGCCGGTAGAAACGTGATTAAAGCTTGCGTCTCTTTCGCCGACAATCGTTTCCCAAATTAAAATCTGAGTGGCATAAGCGTGTGCGATACAGTTTGCGTCGCTTTCGTTTTGCGACTTCCAGCTTGTCGAAATACCTCCACGATATCCGTACTGCAAGATACGACCGATAAGCAGGCGAATATCATCGCCGGAAATAGTACCGTTCGGGCTGATGTTATTGAAGAAGTTCTCGTCCTTTTCAGTAAGAGTATCGCCAGTCCGCTGACCTGTACCCGGTTCAATACAGTAGGCGATATTACCCGAATACGAACCCATTGCACGAAGTCCCGTATATTTCGTGGACAAGCCTTTCCAACCGTTCATATAGTTGAGATTGCCGTGTCCCCATTCGCCGTTGTTATTGGTATCTCCGCTTCGGGGATAATCGACGAGGTACACATCGGCTTTTTCTCCTACGGCTGCAAAGGCTGTCGTTGCCCCAATGCCCATAAAAGCAGTAAGGCTCATAACCGTCGCCAACATAAGCGAGACGGCTTTCTTGAATTTTGTTTTAACCATTGCGTTTTCCTCCTTGAAATGCAAAAACGCACCGATTTTACTCAGTGCGTCTGCTTAAAATTATTTTGTTTTAGCAGTAGCCGATATAGATGTTGTACTCCGTATCGGATAGCTTTTCTGTCCATATCCACACAGCGGTAAAACCCTCGCTGTTCTTGTATCGGTTCAGTCTGCTTTCAATATCAGACTTGATACCGCTTCGGTTAGGATTTGCGGATATGGGATTGTCCCAACATTCTGTCGCCGTGCTGTCAAGAGAAAGCCCTATGCTTACCGCATACTCTTTTGCGTAACTAACATAAGGGCTGACATCGAATGTCTGCTTGGGCGGCTCTGTCGGTTTCGGTTCTGCCGGCTTTTCAGTCGACTTTTCAACCGGCTTTTGTTCGGCAGTTGTCTGTTCTTTCGGCTGTTCCGGTTGTTTTTCGGGTTCAGCCTGCGTGGTTGTCTGCTTCGGTGGCTCTGCCTTTGGCTTTTCGGTTGCAGGAGTATCAGCCGTTTTTTCTTCCGCCGGTTTTGTCTGTACCGTCGTAACCGTCTGACTTTCAGCGGTTGATTTGCATTCTTCTGCCGTAATCGGTGTTTCCTCCTGAACTGCCGTGCTTTCCGGTTCTTCTGCCGTATCTTCCTGAGAATTTGTTTCAGTATTACCAGCCGGAAAAGAAGTCTCCGTTTTCGTTATCTCCTGTGCAGCTTCTTTGGCTGTGTTACCGTTACAACCTACGAGGAAAATCATCAGGCAGGCAAGAACACAAGGTATCAGCCTGTTTTTCATATCCATCGCTCCTTTCTGCTTTAATCGTAATCAAAACCGGTCAAAACATCAAAGGTGCGATTGGCTGAACTTTTTATCGTAGCAGACATTTTGCTTTTGCTCCAAATGTGCGAACCCTTTTATAGACAGCTATATGTTATTAGAGATAGATATACTCAAGGGAGATAGAGTATATTTTTCAGCAGGTTAATAGCCGGTATATATAGGGGTTAGAGTGTGAGAAAGGGGGAAGGCTATCGGCTGTCACGGTCGGCTCTGCTTCGCAGAAACTTGTTGTAATGCTCCAACGCCTTGCACACAAAATCCTCCGTTTGGCTTATGGGAATGTTCTTCGGGATAAGCTGTCGAACCCTGTCGCCCCTCAAAACAATTTTCTCCCTTTGGTTTGGTTTTTCCTCCGACATAATCGCTTGGATTGCTTCGGTTGTGAGCTTGCCCTCCTCAAAGAACTTTCGCATACGGATTGTTTGGTCGTGGGACGGGGTTGCGTCGTTCAGGTCGATTTCATCAACCACATCACGCTGACTGTCCTCATCGAGAAAAGACAATTCAACCGCCGGTCGCATTTTAATTCGCCCCTCATCAACATAATCCAAAAGTTCGGGAACAAGGTTGGTAAGGCGAATATATCTGTGAATCTGATTTCTGCTGTCGCCACATTCTTCGCTCATTAAGTCAAGACTTTGCTTTCCTCGTAAATCAATCCCCACTGGGGATGAATTATCTTTGCTTGGTCTGCCTGCCTGTCTTTTCATTGCTTCGCTTCTCATTTTATATGCGAATGCTTTTTCAGAGGGAAGTATCTGCGACCTTTGATAGTTGCTCTCAACCATTAAAATCGTGGCTTCGTCTCGGTTCAGCTCAACAACTTCACAACGGAGCGTATCAAACCCGGCAAGCTCACAGGCTCGCTTTCGTCTGTGTCCTGAAATGAGTTCGTATCTGCCGTCCTCTTTCTGCCTTACCGTCGCCG
>NZ_JBKXNW010000024.1:0-12488 GCF_047012705.1 Pseudoruminococcus sp.
TCAGGGTTCACTACCGGCGGCGTAGAAGCAAATAGGGAGAAGATGATACAAGCAAGTACAATTACTGCTCCCTCAAGCAAAACGGCACAGTAGCTCTTTATAAAGCTCTTACCCACATTCTGCGACGGTTCTCCGGCAAAAGTGGAAAGCGGTATCGGAGCGAGAGCCGTGTACATATACAGCTTGAAAAATCGTCCGTACACCGTCATTATCATAATGAACGACAAGACCGTGATAAACAGTCCTCCGATAAGAGTAACCGCCCACAATGGGATACTCTCAAAAAATCCGCAGCTCTCAATGGTTGTTACCATTTCAGCAGGTAAGGTTGTTTGATTGGGCGTACCGAATCCCGCAGATGTCATAATGGTTGAAATCGTACCTTGTACGATGTCGAACAGGGCAAGCATAAGCTCCAGCCCGTAGGTAATCACACCTTTGGCAATGGCAAAGCGGATAAACAGCTTTAATGCGTGTTCCGGTTTCTTTACATCGGTAAAACTTCCGCAGGTGCGAACCACACCGACAACAAAAAACAGAACAAGCAGGGCAAGACCGATAGCCTGAACTGCTCCGTTGATATTCACCATTACCGACCAAATACTGCCGCCTTTGAACTGTTGCGGCGAAGTGGTTAGCAACTGCCATATTTCCGATAGCTTGCTGTTCCAAGTTTCAAGGGCATTTTCGAGGTTCTGAACTACCCAGTTATCACTCATCTGTTTGCACCTCCTTTAAGATTAGGAGCATACCTGAAATGCCAGGTATGCCCCGTTTGATAACTGTGTTCTCTTAACCGGTAATAAGGGTCAGGATTTCCTTTGCAAAGGTAATGATGATACCGCCCGCAAGAGTCAGGAAACCGTTGGCTCTCTGAGACGGGTCGTGAGACTTCAAAGAGAGACCGACCTGAACGATACCGAAGCCAAGCAGGATAAGACCGATGGCACGGATAAGACCGAAGATGAAATCGGACAGATTGTTGACCACGGTAATCGGGTCGCTGGCGGCAAAAGCGGTAACGCTCATACCGCAAACAAGAGTTGCTGCTGCGATTACGGCGCAGTAAGCACGGAAGCCTTTCCGAACCTTTCCGGTCATAGGCAACTTCTGAGTAGTTTTCTTTTCGTTGTTCTTCTTAAAAATGTTCATTGTGTTTTCCTCCGTTAAAATAAGTTTTTATTTACTTCAAAATCCTCATCGGACAGAAGCTCGTAATTGGTTTCTCCGTAGCTTTCCTCCGGAAGTTCTTCCGGGTCAATAGAAAGAACGGAAATTGATGAGTGCTTGACGGTAACTTCGCCGTGCTTATAGGCAGAAGCCTTTCCATCGGTTGTAAGTGCCACATTCGGGTGCTTCAAGATGTCATACTTGAAGTCCATAACGGGGCGTTCTCCACGAATAAACAGAATTGCATATTGGTTATCAAGCATACGAACCTCATCAGGGGTAAGAAGCTCTCGACCGCTAATCTGATAATTGGTGGAGTAGTTACCGCTTCGCCCGGTACTCTTTCCGAAAGTGTTGGTATCAATGGTTTCCTTGCCGAGAAGCTCGGACACATATTTGTGGGTGCTTTGCTCGTTACCGCCGAGATACAAAAACTCGTCGCAGTTGCCGACAATACTTTCCCATTGCTTTTCAAACAAGGCTTTTAACTGAGCCAAGTTCTGCAAGATGATACTTACCGATACTCCACGGGAACGCATAACCGACAGTATCTTGTCAAAGTCATCGGGCAGGCTCACATTCGCAAATTCGTCCATCAGGAAATGCACGGGAACGGGAAGCGAGCCTCCGTGAATATGGTCGGCAGCATAAAACAACTGCTGAAAAAGCTGTGTGTAAAGGATAGATACCAAGAAGTTAAAGCTGGAATCGTTGTCCGGTATCAAAGCGAACAGAGCGACCTTTTGCTCTCCGAGTGATGGGAGGTCAAGCTCGTCTGTGGTAGTTAAAGAAGCAAGACTTTCAAGGTTAAACTTTTCCAGTCTTGCCGCAAGGGTTATCTGTATGGACTTTAAGGTTTTCGCCGCACCTGAATGATAGGAACGGTAATACTTCAAAGCGATGTGGTCGGGATTTGACATTTCCAATTCCGCAAACAGTTCGTCAAGGGGAGAAGGTCTTGTGTCCTCCTCGTCCTCAATCGCACCGGCTCTGAGCATTTCCATTATCATTGCAAAGTTCTGTTCATCTTCGGGTGCTTCATAATGAAGATAGAATACAAGTGCAAGCAGAAGCATTGAAGCCGAGGTGTCCCAAAAGGGGTCTTGTGCCTGACTGCCTTTCGGAGTGGTACTCTTAAAAAGGTTCGTCACGAGCTTTTGCACATCGTTGTCGTTCTGCAAATAGACAAACGGGTTATAGCAATGGCTTTTCTCCATTGAAATCAAATCGAGAACACGGACTTCATAGCCTTTGCTTTCAAGCAGCTTTCCGGTATCTCGGAGAATTTCGCCCTTTGGGTCAAGAATGACAAATGATGTGTTGCACTGCATAAGATTCGGCTTGCAGTAAAACCTTGTCTTACCGGCTCCCGAACCGCCGCACACAAGGGTGTTTAAGTTTCTTCGGTGCTTCTTCGCATTGAGTCCGATACAGACATTTTGTGTCATCAGCTTATTTGCAGAAGCCGGAGACTGTCTGTATTTTTTGTTTACGGCTCTTGCATTGCCCCATTTCGCAGAGCCGTGTTCTTCACGCCTTCGGTAATTCTTCTGTGTTGAGAAGTAAATCCCGATACCCATTGCATAGCAGAGAAGCAAAACGAGGACAGTTTTTAGGCTGTCCTCGCATAGCTCAATATGGAATGGGTTGTTGAACGCTGTTAATAGGCTCGGCAGTATTTCCGGCAATCCTCCTTTTACAGAGGGTGCAATCAGAAGTGCCAGCCATACGACCGGGATAATACCGATGACGGAAAGAATAATCGCAGACTGCCTTTCGTTATCTCGATTCACAGGAGCGTTCCTTTTCGATAACTCTAAACTTTTTCTTTGGGGCAGTTCCGACCTTGATGATAAGGTCGTCCACCGCATCGGTAGATTTACCCTCGTTCATCAAATCTGTTTTCTCATCGTTGAGAGAACGGATAATAATGCCGTGTTCATAATCGTCCAATGCGATATGATACATTTCTTCCTTCGCCATAGTCTCACCTTATCTTTCGTAGTCTTTGCTTCGTTCCTGCTTTTTCTTGTAAAGCTCATCGGAAACACGGGAGTGAATATCCGCCATCGCATTTCTCGTTTTGGAAAGCTCATAGCGAATATCCTTCGGCTCTTTGCCTGCGAGCTTCTCAGGGATACGGTTGATTGCAAAATTCTGTGTATCGACGCCGTACTTCTTGCAAAGCATATAGCCGATACAAACCGCCTGAAAGCCCATATCCGCTCTGCTGTAACTGTCGCTGTTGATGGAGAGCTGTGCGTGGCCAAGCTCCTGTGCTACGCACTGAGCGACCGCTACGCTGTCTCCCACATCACGCTTTACATACAAGGTCTGTTCCTCGTTGTTGTAAAACGCCGCCATATTGGGATACGGAAGTTCATTTGTTGCTTCCACTTCAACAGGGGAAGAATCCAGCATAACGGTAATGAGTGCTTTCGGGTCACGGTTGACAGTCGGTGCAGGCGGTCTCTTGCCGTTGGTCTGCGAAACATCAAAGACCTTTTTCACATTGTAGGAAATGCCGGTTGTACCGTCTCTCTTGGCATACTCGATAGGTTCAAGAATGGAAATGCTTTTCGCACCTTTCTGAATTTTCACATTATCCTTGCTCCAGTCATCAAAGTTTTTGAGCTGGCTTGCTTCGGGAAGCTGCTTGAAAATCAGAAGTGCGTTGACCGCAGAGTATCTGTCAAGTCGGCTCTGCGTATCAAGAAAGGCTTTGAACTTTTCCGGGTCGGAAACAATCGCCTTTGCGGTGTCGTCCGCCATCTGATATACGGCTTCTTTTTCAGCCTTCATCTTCTCGGCGTATTCCTCTTTGGAAAGTCGTTTGCTCTGCTGTCCTGCCTTAGCAGGGGTAAAATTGTTTGTCATTGTGATTACCTCTCTTTCACATTTTTGTTTTTGGGTTTCGGCTGCTGGTGTACGGTCTGTGCCGGGGCGTTCTTGACCTCCGGCTTTGATACCTCCGGCTCTTTGCGTTCTGCTTCTTTCTGCTGCTTGGACTGTGCCTTGTATCGGTCGAGCTTTGCTTTCACCGACGGCTTTCTCTGTCTGTCGCTGACAGTACCCTTATCAGTTTGCATATCTACCGGCTCGGAGTCGTGCCTTGACGGAGGGTTTTTGTCCGTTTTGGCGACTGTGGGGTTTGACTGGGAATACCCCTCTTTCTGAATAGGTTTTCTGACGGCTTCCTCAGTGATGATTTCGTTTTTGGTTTTCGTCGGCTTGTCTTTCTCCAAAGCTTCACGCTTTTCGACAGCCTTCTGAGACTCGGTGACAATCGCAGCCTTATCAACTTTACCGAGTTCAAATCTCTCAACGATTCTCTGAATTTTGGAAGCGTCCTCTGCACGGGCAATAATATCAATCGGTACATTATCGCCCTTTGTGTTTTTATCCCTGAGTACGCAGTAGAGAACGCCGTAGCGTTTTGCCTGCTCGGTAAACTTCTTCAAGTCCTTGTTGGGGATAGAAAACACCTTCAGCTCCTTGCCCGACTTAATCATATTGGTAAGTCGAGCCTTGCCTTTTGTTTTCTGTTCCTGTTTGAGAACAGAGACTAAAAGAACGGCAATATTTTTAGCTGCCGCTCCGCTTAATTTTGCGGCTACTTCAAAGCCCTCAAGCGATAGCCTGACGACCTGTTCTGCCGCATCACCTCCGTTTGTCATTACGGTTCTGCTCCTTTCTTTCTTGTTTTTCTTCGTAAACTCTAACCGTTTCAAGGTTGGCTTCAATGACCTTTGACCTTTCGGCTATGTCATCACAAAGACCGACCTCTTTGCGGAGAGTCCACAGCTTGCTCGTGATTGCCGTAATCTGCTCTTTGACATTTGATAGCTCATCGTCACTCAAATTTCTTCTTAACTGTTTTCGCAGGTGCGTTCTATCGTCAGTCAAGGATTTGATTTGCGACAACACGGACTCTTTATATGAGAAAAGCTGCTCGTCGGTAGAAATGTTCTCCCGTCCAAGCAGCCTTGTCTCCTGAGTGATTTTGTCGAGCTTCAGCAAATCTTCTTTCAAAAGATAGTGAAGCCTTGCGGTATTCTGTTTTTTGTACTTCGGCAGATAGCCGAGCTTATAGCAGTAATGCAGATACAGTCCATACAGTCCGCCGACCTTTTTGATTTTGTGTTCTCTTGTGGGCATTCGGTACTGCCTGACTCTTACCGTTTCTTTGGCAAAAGGAACGATGAGAACCTTTTGATTTTCCGTCAGCCTACGCTTGATTGCTTCCTCGGTATAATTCTCTCCGAGGGATTTAAGTCGTATCGGCTTCTTGTATCCTTTCGGAACAATCGTCCAATACTTTCGGCTGTCGCTGAGACAATGTTCATAGCCCATCTGCGTGAGAATATAATCAAAGGTCTTTAAGTTGGTGCTGTGTGCAATCGCTTCATCAATGGCGTCACGGGTCATTGAATATCGGCTCGGCATACCGGCTTGCTCCTGCTTATAGTAATAAGAGGATTGCTTACTGCGGTTTGGGTTCGGATTGTAATACAGTCCGTATTTTTCACAGAGACGGTCGGCAACCAAGCGAAACTTGAACCACGCTTTTTCATCGCCCCATAACCGCTTGCCGTCCACAAAGGAAACGGAGTTGATTACATAGTGGCAGTGCAGGTGCTTCGTGTTCAGATGTGTAGTAACCACCACCTGAAATCTTTTGCCCCACACTTCGTTTGCAAATTCCATTCCGATTTTCTGTGCCAGCTCCGGGGATATGTCCTGTTCCTTAAAGCTCAGGTATCCGTGATAGGCTTGTATGCCGTCGTCTTTGCCGTATGCTTTTTTCACAGAAACAAACTGGTCTCTTGCGGTCGCAGGATTGCAGTTGATACCCTCAACGAAAAACTCACGCTCGGTTTTTTCTTCGTCCTTTGCGTAGCTGAGAACATCACGGAGAGCCTGATACTGTTCCTCGGTGTAAATATCTGCCGCAGTCTTTTCGGGATTGGCGGCATAGTCGATTACCTGACCGAGCCTTGATGTGACAGACCACAATTTACTTACTGCCATTTCATATCGCTCTTATCGGGTCTTAAAAAAGTACGCTCCACATCAGCCTGAAACTTGTGCCAACGCTCGGCTTCCTTTTTAAGCTGCGGTGCGTCCACAAATCCGAGGGTATTTGCCTTCGCCGCAAGCTGATTGATGTTGTTGCCGATAGCAGAAAGCTCACGCATAACATCGTAAAATCTTTCGTCGGGCTTTTCTCTCGGCTCGTATCCTTTGAGAAGCAAACGGATAAGACCGCCTTCGGAAAGACACGCCCGTTTTGCTTTTTTCTGCAAATCCTGAGCTTCTGCCTTGTTCATCAGAATGTGCTTTTCAATGTTTCTCTTGCTCATTTTTATCGCTGTCCTTTCTGTAAATATAGTGTCTGTCCCGGTTTATCTGAAACAGGCACATTGTTGTTACTCCAAAAAAGCCGCCAATGATTAACCCGGCGGCAACCAATACTATCTCCCGCATTTCTTATGCTCCTTTCTTGCTTGGGGTATTAGGGGCAACCCCTAACGAGTGTACCGTTTTGGACATTCCTGTCCATAAATGGTCTGCTCGCTAAGATTATGCAGACACTCAGGGTTGCCCCATAGATTGACTCTTATCTCTCCATATCCTTTGAGACAGGCTTATACGGCTTTGCTTCAATACCGTCCAAGGACTTATAAAATCTCTCCGGGTATTTGAACTTTTCCTCGTACTTACGAGCCAGTTCTTTCGGCATACTGAGAAACTTTTCCGACTCAATCGGTGCGTATGCAATGAAGAACTTGCCGGCAATAATGTCGAGCATTTCACGGTTGCTGTCGTCTTTCACATAACATTTTTCAATCTTCCAACCGTCCTTGCCGCCGTGTTCATCAGCCATATACGCTTCCAGTCGCACACATTTATCCGAGCCGTCAAGGGAAGAAGCATAGATAGAATATCCTCCCATACCCTCAATGAAAGCCTTATTGTTACTGCTGACAACATAGGTTCTTTGTTCCTCTGTGTAAGGCTTGTCAAAGCTGTCATCCGTAAAAACAATATATCCGGTCGTGTGGTTTCTTTCTTTTTCTGCCTGCCGGAAATGAGCTTTCAACTGCGGATAACTCATCTCAACATTCTCAGGCTCGGAATAAACTGCCCTGTTCAGAGGCATACCGTTCATCTTTCCTTCCTCGTTGCAGATGATGGCAACCTCGTCCTCAAAGGGCATATATTCTTCAATATCTCCCTCCACAAGAGACTGCATTGCTTCCAGCGTATCCTCAATTTCAATGAGCTTCGGATACCTGCCCGGCTCAACAAGAATGACGGAAATCTTCTCAGGTGCTTCTACCTTTTCAAAGGTATCCTCGTTAATATTCAAGGCGAGGGAGCTTCCGTTTTCCCAACTCATATGAATCTGTCCGGCGTCGTCAACGAATTTAACCGTTCCTTTCAGACCGTAGGGCATTTGACTTTCGCCAGCCATTTCAGTGAGTACAATCTGCGTTCCCTCCGGGTACATTTCTCTGATTTCTTTTAGTTTCATCGTGCAAAACTCCTTTCGGTTTTATCTTTTATCCCTAAGCGTTTACAAAGAAAGTCGTTGACATCTTTCCCGTATTGGGGAGGGTCGTCAACGACTTCATACTTATCTGAAAGAATCGTCTGCAACGCTTTGGTCGCTTTTCTTCCGGCAATATCATTGTCCAAATGAAGAACAATTCGCCTGATTGTTTTGTCCTTTTCAAGCAGCCTGCCGAGTGTAACAGGCACTTTCGAGTCCTCGATTTTCTGCTTTGGGGAATACACTCCCGCAAGAGAAACAAGGTTAAACTGTCGCCAGTCTTTGCCCTCCAGCTTCATCAAAGTTGCATAGGAAAGCAGGTCAATGGCACACTCAAAAAGATGAACCTCTCCGGTGTTCTCGGCAGTCAGGCGGAAAGAATATTGCTTTTTGCTTCCGGTGCAGTCGCCCATAATTCTTGATTGATTTGTTGCTCTGTATGCGGCGTATTTAGGTTCTTTGTTCTCGTCATAGCCGATAAAAACAGCATTATGATATGGGAGCGACTCGATGATTAGCTTCTGTTCCAAGCAGTAGTTGATAATTTCATAATCAATCCCACGCCCGAAAAGATAATCAAATACCACATCGGTAGTGGGGCTTTTTTCAGGCAGAAGCAAAGGCTGGTTCTCATAACTTTTGATGTTTTCACAAGTCGGAAAGCTGACTGAACCGTTTCCCATAATGGTCTGAACCGCCTCCACAAAATCCATTCCACGGACTTTGATAAGGTAATCGAGGGCAGATTTGCCCCCGATACCTCTCGACCACCACATCCATTTGCCGTTGGAAATCTTCAAGCTGTCGTGGGTTCTTGTGGTGTAGGTGTTACTTGAAAATTTAACAAGCTCGCCCGGTTCATACTCTCTAAGATAGGTTAATAAATCCATTCGTTTGGCTTCGGTTATGACTTCCGGTGCAATATACGGCATAATTATCACCGCCGTTCTACATCAGCAAATCGGCAACCGCTTTCTGTATCGGTTCGTTGATACTGAGCTTTGCAATGATAATGAGTATCTTATCAACAGGGCAGCCGATGTCATTCCAAACAGTCCAAGCACCTCCCGCAAGGTCGTCGTTTTCATACAAAGCAATGATTTCTTCCGGCGAAAACACCGTTTCAATGCTCTGTCGAACCAACTCTCCGTAGAAAGAAAGCTTTGCATTTCTAAGGGCAAATTCTGCTTCCTTTGCGGGCGGTTTGCTTCTTTTCAATTCGAGATATGCTTTATCAAGTCTCCTGACCACAACCATCATCATTGCGTCAAAAGGGTTAATGATTGCTTTTCTGCAAGGGCAGTTTTCTCTTTCCTTATCGGGTGTCATTTTATCGTTCATAGGTTTTCTCCTTTCGTGTGTTCGGCACTTCGCCCTCATCGGGTTCGCCGCCGACAATTTCGTTTTCTCGCTTATCCATATTGAGCAAGATATTCAGCTCGTCCAAGCGGGCAAGCTTTGTCTTTAGTTCTTCCTCTTGGATAAACGGTTTTTGGACTTCTTTCTTTGCGGTTTCCAACTGATTTGTGGTGTTCTCAAGGTCATTTTCCGCAAGCGACAAGCTCTCGGCAAATCTCTCAATGCCGTTATCAAGACGGATAATATTGCCGTGTGCGTCATCACCGAGAGGAACATTTCTGCTTGTCGCACCTTTCAGTCGAACCTCATAATTTCGCTCTGCGGTATTAAAAAGCAGTTCCGTTTCAAACCCTCGGTACTTGCCGAGAGGAATAGGGTCGGGGCTGTTCATCTGCTTGCAGGCTTCAATGATTGCTTTACCGGCGTCGGCTTTTTCGGAATAAAAAACACCCTTAACCTCCATACCGACAAATCGGTCGTCCGTTGGTTTCGGGTGCTGTTTCGCAGTTTCTACATCTTGCTTCAATCCTTCAATACGGTTTTCCAAAGCTGTAATTCGCTGCGGATAATATTTGATTATCTTATCTTCCAAAGCGTATTTTTCAGATAGAAAGTTGGATTTTAAGAGCTTCAGCTTTTGAACTTGAATGTCCAAATCCATCTTCTCCTTAATATACGGGTTGCCGGTGGCAAGCATTTTAATCTCTGCATAGGAAAGGGCGGTTTCATCAATATCCTCGGCAGAACGCACCGGGGATTTGCTCGTCATAATCTGACTGGCGAACTTTTGCTTTCCCTCTACAAGCTGATAGAGATATGCGTCAAAGGTCTGCTCCGTTACATAGCGGTAAATATCTACATCAGGATTTGAGTTACCCTGACGGATAATTCGACCGGAACGCTGCTCCAAGTCTGACGGTCTCCACGGGCAATCCACATCGTGAAGTGCGATAAGTCTGTCCTGAACATTCGTGCCGGCTCCCATCTTTTGCGTAGAACCGAGAAGCACTCTAACCTCGCCCTTACGGGTCTTTTGGAACAGTTCTTTTTTCTTCACATCGGTATCTGCTTCGTGGATAAAGCGGACTTCGCTTTCGGGGACACCACGCTCTATGAGCTTCTTTCTGATGTCGTTATATACCGAGAATGTTCCGTCATTCTTTGGAGTTGAGAGGTCGCAGAACACAAGCTGTGCCGATTTTTTATCGGCTGTTTCCTCCCAAATACGGTAGATGTTATCGACGCAGGCGTTGATTTTACTGCCCTCAAAATCAGGCAGCATATCGTTTAGCATACGCTGGTCAAGAGCAAGTTTCCTGCCGTCGTTTGTGATTTTGAGCATATTATCTACACTCGAATCCACACCGCCGCCACGGACTTTCTCGGCTCGTTCCGCAAGGGAAGCAACCATCTCTTTCTGCATTTCCGAAGGCTTGACCGCAACATTGTGGAAGTGTGCTTCCGGCACAGGCAGTTCCAGCATATCCGCCGTCTTGATGTCGGCGACCTCCTTAAACATCGCCATAAGCTCCGGTAGGTTGTAGAATTTCGCAAAGCGGGTTTTCGCTCTGTAACCCGTTCCCTCCGGGGTAAGCTCAACGGCTGTTACAGTCTCTCCAAAGGTACTTGCCCACGAGTCGAAGTGCTGCAAGTTGTTTTTGACAAGCGTGTTGTACTGCAAGTATCGCTGAATGGTATAGAGTTCCACCATACTGTTTGAGATAGGAGTACCGGTTGCAAATACCGTTCCTCGACCGCCTGTAAGCTCGTCAAGGTATCGGCACTTCATAAACAGGTCGGAGGATTTCTGTGCTTCCGTTTGAGCGATACCGCCCACATTACGCATTTTGGTGTAAAGATAGAGGTTCTTGTAATAATGACTCTCGTCAATAAAAAGCCTGTCCACACCGAGTTCTTCAAAGGTAACAACATCGTCCTTTCGGCTTTGGTCGTTGAGCTTTTCCAGCTTTTGTTTCACGGACTTTTTAGACTTTTCAAGCTGTTTAATGGAGAAGTTTTCTCCACGGTTTCGCTTCAAATCCATAATACCGTCTGTCAGTTCTTCAAGCTGCTGCTCAAGAATTGCCCTCTGTCTTTCAATGGACATCGGGATTTTCTCAAACTGAGAATGACCGATGATTACGGCGTCATAATCTCCCGTGGCAATTCGACCGCAGAACTTTTTGCGGTTCTTTGTCTCAAAATCTCGCTTTGTCGCTACGAGAATATTCGCCGCCGGATAGAGTTGTAAGAACTCCGCCGCCCATTGCTCGGTTAAGTGATTTGGCACTACGAACAGCGACTTATTGCAAAGTCCCAGTCGTTTGGACTCCATAGCGGCGGCTACCATTTCAAAGGTCTTGCCCGCACCGACTGCGTGTGCTAACAGCGTATTACCGCCGTACAGAATGTGTGCAACCGCATTTTTCTGATGTTCACGGAGTTCGATTTCCGGGTTCATACCGTTGAAAACAATGTGGCTTCCGTCGTACTCACGGGGTCTTATGCTGTTGAACTTATCGTTATACATCTTCGTGAGTTTTTCTCGGCGGGCAGGGTCAGCCCATATCCAGTCCTGAAAGCCCTGCTTTATGAGTTCCTGCTTTGCCTGTGCGATTGCCGTTTCCTTTTTATTGAGAACGGCTTTCTTTTTGCCTTCCTCATCTTCTATATAGTCAAAGATTCGGACATCTTTCAGGTTCAGTGTTTCCTCAATTATCTTATATGCGTTGATACGGGAAGTACCGTATGTGCTGTACGCTTTTACATTGGAACGGTCGTAGCTCTTTCCCTCAATGTTCCATTCGCCGGTAAACTGAGAGTAGTGAACCTTGATATTCCATTGTGCATAGCGTGGGGTGTCGAGAAACTCAAACATAAACTGTTGGAATATTTCGGGCGGTATCCAAGTCGCACCGAGCCTTACGGAAATCTCGCTTGCCGTCAAATCCTTTGGCTGCACCTTTTCAAGTGCCTGCACATTGACGGTGTAATCTTCGGGATACAGTGCCGCAGACCTTTTGGCTGTCGCCAGCTTCTCACGAACATTGCCCGACAGATATTCGTCTGCCATCAGATACTTCGGCTCATAAGAATTGCCGTACTCATAAAGGGGATTTAAGAAGATTACACCCTTTAAGTCAGCGAATAATTCCTCCTCACTTTTGCCGGACAACTCCATCATATATTCCATATCAATGGCTGCTTTTTCGCCCATAGAGACAGCGAGAGCTTCGTCTGCGGTGTCAACCTCCGTTACCGGCTTGTGCGGTTTAATCGTCCTTTTGAAGAACATATCCGCCTTGCGTTCCAGTTCGCCATCTTCGTTGATGACCTCAAGAGCAGACAGCAGAGCATAGGAGCTGTCGTCGGAAAAGGCAGAAGTATTGGCACGGCTGTTAAT
>NZ_JBKXNW010000025.1:0-11641 GCF_047012705.1 Pseudoruminococcus sp.
CGAAACTTTTAAATGTTTTAGGAAATTTGTTAACTAAAATATAAAAGCACTTCTTAATTCTCATTGAGATTTAAGAAGTGCTTGTTTTTAAGATTAAGATTTATTGTTTAAAATATCCATAAGCATACAGCAAGAGCAATCATAAGGATTGTCATAATAGTTGTATTAAACTTTGCGTTTTTGCGGTCAAGAATATTGAATTTAATTATATAGCACACTTCAAGTATAGCTATAACACCTGAAAACATTATCTTTCTTGCAAGCATACTCTGTTCTTTCATTGTAAACATAAGAATAATTGCTGCAATACTGATAACAACTGAAATGCCAAGCATTACAAACATAAGAGCTTTTGCTGTTGATTTCTTATTCTTCAAGATCCTTCAGCTCCTCTTGTTCGTTTTTGTTAATCTTAATCTGACCGTCTTTTATAAGTTTGATTTCATCAACTTTATATGATTTAGGCGGTGAATCTGGATTTTTTTGCAACTGAACATTGAGAACCCCTTTGATAAGATTTTGGTCAACAACAGTACCTTTGCCGTCCGGTGTGGAAACATATGCACCGATTTTTGGTGTTTTCTTGAGAAGGTCAGAATATGCCTCTTGTTCATATTTCAGGCAGCACATAAGTCTGCCGCAAGTACCCGATATTTTTACAGGATTGAGCGACATTCCCTGTTCCTTTGCCATTTTAATAGAAACAGGTTGAAAGTCGGAAAGAAAACCTTTACAGCAAAATTCTCTGCCGCATATGCCAAGTCCGCCGAGCATTTTGGATTCATCTCTTACACCGATTTGTCGAAGTTCTATTCTTGTGCGGAAAATTCCCGCAAGGTCTTTTACAAGCTCTCTGAAATCAACTCTGCCATCAGCTGTAAAGTAGAAAAGAATTTTATTGTTATCAAAGGTGTATTCAACTGTGACGAGCTTCATTTTAAGATTATGTTCAATGATTTTTTTTAAGCATATACTGTATGCTTTTTCTTCTTTTTTACGGTTTTCCTCAAGGCGAGCTATATCTTCGGCTGTTGCAGGACGAATTATTTTTTTGAGTGGACGGTTTAAGCCGTCGTCACTTATTTCTCTGTTTCCAAAGGTAACAGTTCCACATTCTATTCCACGGGATGTTTCTACAACAACATAGTCGCCTGCATTTAATATTGATTCGTCAGGGTCAAAGTAATAAACTTTCCCCGCTCCTTTGAATTTTACTCCTATAATTATTGCCATATTTCCTCCATAGCTTTATAATCTCATTTCAGAGCAGAACCACGCTCCGAAAAGATTCATATTTATATTTCGTTCGATTCGATATCTTGCCTCGGAAACTTTATCCATAAGCTCAAAAAGTCTTTTGCGTGTCAGCCTTTCTGCGAGAGGTTTTGCAGCGACGCTGTTCGAACTTGCACCTGCAGTTATTTTGATAGCTTCTGCAAGAATTTCATATAGCTTGGATAAAACTCTGTCTGCAAAAGCTCTGTCTGATGAAAGTTTAGCTGAACATTTAAGAAGTTCAAATTTCTTTGGTAAAAGAATAGATTGTGCAATCTGTTCAGCAATAAGTTGTTCCTCTGTACCGCTACCGTTTGTTAAAAGCTCAATGGATTTTCCGATATTGCCACCACATTTTATTACTGCGTTTATGATATCGCTTTTATCAGCATTAGGCAAATGCTCCTGAATTACCTCAATAGCTTCGTTTTCATCGGCAGGATATAGCGACAATATTCTTGCACGAGAACGTATTGTTTCAAGCAAAGAAGTTGCGGATTTACAAGTTAAAACAAAAGTAACATTTTGTGGTGGTTCTTCAAAAACCTTTAAGAATGCGTTCTGAGCCTGTATAAGCATTTTGTCGCAGTTGAGTATCAGATAAACCTTTCTCTCAGCTTCGTTTGGAACTATGTAAGCATCCGAACGAATTTCTCTTATAGATGCAACATTTATTAAACGAGAATCCTCTTTAGCGTCAACAATTTTAATATCAGGATGTGTAAGAGATTTTGCTTTAATGCAATTTTTACATATGCCACAAGGTCTTACTTTATCTGATGAACAGACACAATATTCTGCAATAATTTTTGCAAGAGTTTTTTTGCCGGTACCTTCATCGCCCTCAATTATAATAGCGTGGGGGAGAGAATTTGCGTTCATAGCGGTATTTAATTCATCTTTGACGAGTTTATTAGAGGCAAAATTTTCAAATCTTTCCATAATACACCTTATTTCTGATTACACCGCAGTTATTACGGCATTATCCATAAAAATTATACTACAAAAATACTGTTTAGGCAAGAGAGGAAAAATTTTTAATTGTCAACTATAATTCTAAATAAGGTTGACAATTAAAAAGAAATTAGCTATAATATGTTTATGAAAAAATTGGAGGAATAAAAATGGATAACATTAAGGACACAAAGAAAAATAATGGGAAAGTAAATTCCCGAAAAAGTATACTTGATATAATATATATTGCGCTTTTTGCGGCTATTATATCTGTATGTTCGCTTATTTCAATTCCTATAGGAGCGATTCCTGTAACTCTCCAGATACTTGGCATATGTCTTGCGGCAGGATTTTTAGGATTGGCAAAGGGTACAATCAGCGTAGTAATTTATATTCTGCTTGGTCTTATCGGAATACCTGTTTTTGCCGGCGGAACATCAGGTTTTGCAAAGTTGGCTTCTCCGACAGGCGGATATATCGTGGGATTTATCTTTACAGCTATTATCATCGGCTTTGCAGTAAAACTATTTGGAAGAAAACTCTGGGTTCTTATTGTTGCAATGATTATCGGTGTACTTGTATGTTATGCTTTCGGAACAGCGTGGTTTATTATTCTTTATAATAATTCCGGCAAGAGTATGGACCTTGCAAAAGCACTTTCACTTTGCGTACTTCCTTATTTGCCTTTTGATGCAGTTAAGATTGCTGTTTCGGCCGTACTTGTCAACAGACTTCATAAATTTATTAAGGTATAATGACTATTTGATATTCAGGGGCGAACGATGTTCGCCCTTTTTTAATATATAAATAACTTGTAGGAAAAAACTGCGTTCGACTGCTTGTCACTACAAAGTTTTTAAAAAGGCTTGAGCGAAACTTTTTTAACTTATGAGTTTTTCGATAATCTAAAAAGAATTAAAGATGTTTTTCTATTTTTATTTTAAATTTAAGGATTATTTAATAATTAATTCCTTATAATGAAATTACGATAAAAATTATTATAAATTCAGGAGGTAATTATTATGACAGAAAAGGTTTTTACATTTACAATAGGTGAAAAGAAAGACTTTGATATTAAAATCTCATTCCCGTGTGAGACTGTTGTTACTGCGAATAATACTAATCAAGCAGAAATTACTATTACTTCTGAGAAGGTTGTTAATCTTGAAGACTGTATAAAGTTAAAAACAAATGATACATCATCTCGCTTTGATATGAAAATTAAAGCAAATGATTTAGATGAAGGTATGAAGGTTATACTTTCTTTGCCAAGTGAGTTCGTTAATAAAGTTGAACTTAATGGAACTATGAATAAACTTTCTATACTTGATATTAAAGCGGATAATATTGAGGCCAGCGGAAAAATTTCCGTACTTAAAATAAAAAATGCAAATTCTCACATAGAAATTAATAGTAATAATGATATGAAGATAGCTTGTTCTGATACAGTTGGAAAGCTGGATGTTAACCAAATTTCAGCGAATTCTGAACTTGCTGTTTCGGCTGATACAAAATTCAAGGTGGAAAATAAGGGCAGAAAAACACAGATTTTTGTAAATGACAAGCTTGAACAAACTGATGATTGCAAGCTTGAAATTGAGCTTAACGGTATGAAAAGTAATTTGAAAATTGTTAATTTAGATTAAATAATGAGGTTTATTTCAGAGCTTCGGTGGGTAAAATAAGAGAGTTATGTAAAATTTTGCGGTAACTTATTAAAACTGGATTGACATAATTTAGGATTTGTTATAAAATAAAATCAATAAGTTTGCCGCAATTAATCCTTTTGCGGGGACAATGAAATTGAAAGGGTGCAATATAATGAACTACTTAAACAAAAAGACAGTTGAAGATATTGATGTAAAGGGCAAGAAAGTTCTTGTTCGTTGTGACTTCAACGTACCATTTGATGCAGAGGGAAATATCTCTGACCCAAAGCGTATTAACGAAGCTCTTAAGACAATTAAGTATCTTATTGATCATCAGGCTAAGGTTATCCTTTGTTCACACCTCGGTCGTCCAAAGGGCGAATTCAATATGAAGTATTCTCTTGCTCCTGTTGCTGAGTACCTTTCAAAGGCTCTTGGTCAGGAAGTTAAGATGGCAAAAGATGTTATCGGCGAAAGTGCAAAGAGCATCGCTGCTTCTCTTAAAGACGGCGAAGTAGAACTTATCGAGAATGTTCGTTTCCATAAGGAAGAGGAAAAGAACGACCCTGCATTCGCTAAGGAGCTTGCTTCTCTTGCAGAAATCTATGTAAACGATGCTTTCGGTACAGCTCACAGAGCACATGCTTCAACAGCTGGTGTTGCTGATTATCTCCCGGCAGTTTGCGGTTACCTCATTCAGAAGGAAATCACAATTATGGGCGGAGCTCTTGCTAATCCTAAGAGACCTTTCGTTGCTATTCTCGGCGGTGCTAAGGTTTCTGATAAGATTGGTGTTATCACAAACCTCCTCGATAAGGTTGATACTCTCATCATCGGCGGCGGTATGGCTTACACATTTATGAACGCTCTTGGCTATTCTATCGGTACTTCTATCTGCGAGTCTGATAAGATTGAGCTTGCTAAGGATATTATGGCTAAGGCTAAGGAAAAGGGCGTAAACTTCCTCATTCCTCAGGACAATGTTGTTGCAACAGAGTACAAGGCTGATGCTGAGTTTAAGCCGGTTGATTCTGACAACATTCCTGATGGCTGGATGGGTCTTGACATCGGTGAAAAGACAGCTAAGCTCTTTGCTGACGCTATCAAGAATGCAGGCACAGTAGTATGGAACGGACCTATGGGCGTTTCCGAGTGGCCTAACTTTGCTAAGGGTACAATCGCTGTTGCTAAGGCTGTTGCTGAATCTGATGCTATTTCAATCATCGGTGGCGGTGACTCTGCTGCTGCTGTTGAAAACCTCGGCTTTGCTGATAAGATGACACACATCTCAACAGGTGGCGGTGCATCTCTTGAGTTCCTCGAGGGTAAAGTTCTTCCAGGCATTGCTTGCCTCAATGATAAGGACTAATATATGCTTAAACGGAAGGGTAGGGCATTGCCCTGCCCTTTCCCTATGAAAACAGAAATTTTCTGTTAAAAATATTTAAATTAAAGGGGATAATCATAATGAATAAGGAATTAAGACAAGCTATTATCGCAGGAAACTGGAAAATGAATAAGACTCGTTCAGAGGCTAAGACTCTTATTGAAGACCTCAAGCCAATCGCTGAGAAGGCAACTTGCGGCGTAGTTATCTGCGTACCTTACACAAACCTTGAAACAGCAGTAGAGCTTACAAAGGGCACAAACATCAAGGTTGGTGCTGAGAATGTTCACTTCAAGAAGAGTGGTGCTTTCACAGGCGAAATTTCTGCTGATATGCTTACAGAAATGGGCGTAGAATATGTTATCATCGGTCACAGCGAAAGAAGACAGTATTTCGGCGAGACTGACCTCACAGTAAACAGAAGAGTTAAGGCAGCTCTTGCAGCAGGCCTTAAGGTTATTCTTTGCGTTGGCGAAATGCTTTCTGAGCGTGAAGATGGCATTACAGAAGATGTTGTTGAGCTTCAGACAGTAGCAGCATTCACAGGTGTTTCTGAAGAAGACGCTAAGAATGTTATCATTGCTTACGAGCCGGTATGGGCTATCGGCACAGGTAAGACTGCAACAGCTGAGCAGGCAAACGAGGTTTGCTCTTTCATTCGTGGTGTTGTTGCAAAGAGATACAACAAGTCAGTTGCAGACGGTATGACAATTCAGTACGGTGGTTCTATGAATCCAAAGAATGCAGCAGAGCTTCTTGCACAGCCGGATGTTGATGGTGGTCTTATCGGTGGTGCGTCACTCAAGGCAGCAGATTTCGGTGTTCTCCTCGAAGAAGCTTCAAAATAAGTAGGTGCCGACCGGCGTGCCTTCTGTGTCAAGACGCAGAATCGCTCGGCGGCGTGCCGCCGCAGTCAAGACGCGGAATCGCTCGACAAGTCTCGCTCGTGGTGAGTGAGAGAAGTTGATTGACGCAGATGAAGTAGCTACCGTAGCCGAACAGGCTTTGCTGTTCGGCTCTACCGATTAGCTAATGAACTTTTATAAGACACTTAAAAAGTTTTGCGCAAGCTTTTTCAAAAGCTTGAGGTTTCCAAAGGCAGAGCCTTTGGTGTGTGTTAAGGGCAAAGCCATTAATATCTCTTTCTCTTAAATTGCGAATGAAGTTCGCAATTCGGTAGTTCATTGGTAAAATCTTCGGCTGTAGTAATATTATTATCTTGCAAATGTCGAGGTTTTGCAGGCAAAACCTACTATGCGAATTGTCTTGTGCGGTCATGCACCGCAATAAATAAATTTGAAAGGAAGATTCCTTTGACAAAGTCAGAAGTTGCAAAGAAAATTTATGAGCTTTCTCACATTACAGGTGAGTTTAAGCTTCGTTCAGGTCAAATCTCAAACGAATATTTTGATAAGTATCTTTTTGAAGCTGTTCCTGAGGTTCTTTCAGAAATCGCTAAAATTATGGGCGGTCTTATCCCAGAAGGTACAGAACTTATTGCCGGTCTTGAAATGGGCGGTATTCCTGTTGTTACAGCTATTTCTTTACAGACAGGAATGCAGGCTGCATTCGTTCGTAAGAAGGCTAAGGAATACGGCACTTGCAAACTCGCAGAGGGCGCTGATGTAGAAGGTAAGCATGTTCTTATCATCGAAGATGTTGTTACAACTGGCGGTGCTATTATTGATGGCGTTCGTGAACTTCGCAAGAAGGGTGCTATCATTGATACTGTTCTTTGCGTAATTCAGAGAAGTGAAAAGGCAACAGATATTCTCGCAGAGCATGACCTCAAGCTTGTTCCTGCATTTACAATGGAATATATTAAGGCAGAGGCAGGCGTAGCTGAATAATTCAGTGTATTGGCAATCATGAAAGGAAGTTAAGCAATGAAAAAACCTGTAATTCTTATGATTCTTGACGGTTTCGGTATTGGTCTTGAAGCTGAAAAACGTGGAGATGCAATCAAAGCCGCAAAAAAACCAAACATTGATAAACTTTTTGCAGAAAATCCTGTTACAAAAATCGGTGCTTCAGGACTTGATGTAGGTCTTCCTGACGGACAGATGGGTAACAGTGAGGTTGGTCATACAAATATCGGTGCAGGCCGTATAGTTTATCAGGAGCTTACAAGAATCACAAAGTCTATTGAAGATGGAGAATTCTTTGAAAATGAGGCTCTCCTTAAGGCTGTTGATAATGCAGCTCAAGAGGGTAAGGCTCTCCATATTATGGGACTCCTCTCAAATGGTGGTGTTCATAGCCACAATACCCATATGTATGCTATTGTAGAGCTTGCTAAGAAGAAGGGCGTTAAGAATGTTTATGTTCATGCATTTCTTGACGGTCGTGATGTTCCACCTACAAGTGGTAAGGACTTCGTAGAAGAGTGTGCAAACAAACTCAAGGAAATCGGTCTTGGCAAGATTGCAACAGTTATGGGCCGTTACTATGCAATGGATAGAGATAACCGTTGGGATAGAGTTGAAAAGGCTTATTCTGCAATGGTTTATGGTGAGGGCAACAAGGCTTGCTGTGCTGTTAAGGCTGTTGAAGATAGCTATGCAAACGATGTAACAGACGAATTTGTCGTTCCAACAGTTTGCGAAGAAAATGCGACAGTTAAGCCCGGCGATTCTCTTGTATTCTTCAACTTCAGACCTGACAGAGCAAGAGAAATTACTCGTACTTTCGTTGACCCTAAGTTCAAGGGCTTTGAGAGAAAGAATGGCTTCTTCCCATTGACATATGTTTGCATGACACAGTATGATGCTTCTATGCCTAATGTTGAAGTTGCATTTAAGCCACAGTCACTCAAGAATACAATAGGTGAGTATATCTCAAATAAGGGTATGACACAGCTTAGAATTGCTGAAACAGAGAAGTATGCTCATGTAACATTCTTCTTCAATGGCGGAGTTGAGAAACCATATGAGGGTGAGGACAGAATCCTTGTTAAGTCACCTGCTGTTGCAACATATGACTTACAGCCTGAGATGAGTGCTTATGAGGTTACAGATAAGCTCGTAGCTGCTATCAAGACCGGTAAGTACGATATGATTATCCTTAACTATGCTAACTGCGATATGGTTGGTCACACAGGCGTATTTGAGGCTGCTGTTAAGGCTGTTGAGGCTGTTGACGAGTGCGTAGGTAAGGTCGTTGCAGCTATACGTGAGATGGACGGTGTTGCTCTTATCACTGCTGACCACGGTAATGCTGATAAGATGATTGATGCTGATGGTTCTCCATTCACAGCTCATACAACAAATCTTGTTCCTTTCTGCGTAGTTGGCTATCCTTGCGAACTCCGTGAGGGCGGTAGACTTGCAGACATTGCTCCTACAATGCTCAAGATTATGGGACTTCCACAGCCTGCTGAAATGACAGGTGAATCAATTATAAAATAAGCACTAAGCTTATTTTTAGCTTTTACCATATAAACAAAACCACCGTTCCGAACTCAATCGAAACGGTGGTTTTGCTGTATATAGGAATTTTAGTCGTTAGCAAATTTCTTGAATGCTGATACTTCGCTTTCAGGATTATCACAATTCATAAAATGCGACATCACACAAGCACCGGACGCACCCGTTTGTAAAACGGAGGAAAGTCTTTCAAGGCTTATTCCGCCTATGCCAAGAACAGGAATTTTAACGGCTTTTGAAATATCTGAAAGATATTCAAGACCACGAGGTTCAAGACCTTTCTTGCAATCTGTTGCAAAGATGTGTCCTGCAATAAGATATGATGCACCAAGCTTTTCAGCGGTTTCTGCTTCTGAAACGCTATGGACAGATACTCCGATTGTGGAAAAATCTTTTATATTTTCGTTGTTCTCAACGAAAAGTTTATAGGGTAAATGTATATCAGCATTAACTTTATGAGCAACCTCGATATTGCTATTGACAGAAAATGCAACGGAATATTTGTCGCAAATTTCTTTGCACTTTATAGCAAGTTCAAGTAAATCATCTTGGCTTAAATGCTTTTCACGAAGAATTATTCTGTATGGATTTGCAGAGGCTATTCGTTCTATTCGTGTGAGGAAATCCTCTTTGCACGATTTATTGTTTGTAATTACAAAAAGCATACTCATATTAAATAAGTCTTATGTAATCGTTGAATGATGGCTGTAAGCCATATTGATGAAGTGCGTCAACAACCTCATCAACACTTCTTGGGTCGGAAATCTCGAACTGTTCGTCGCCTTTTTCTTCTTCGGAGTGACCGCCGATACCAACGCTTACGCCTGCGGAAATCTTTGTTGCACAGATATTTACAGCATTATTTCGGAAGTCTGCTCTTTCACGAGTGGAAATTGTTATACTTGCAAAAGGCATAAGCAATCTATGAGCACACATAATCTGTAAGAGTTCCTTTTCGTGAACATCACGAGGATTAGTTTCTTCACCATTGATGTATGGGCGAAGTCTTGGAACAGAAACGGCAATTTCTGCATGAGGGTATTTTCTTTGAATGAGGGTTGCGTGTACGCCAGTGCAGAAAGCATCGTGTCTAAAATCATCAAGTCCGAGTAATGCACCGAAACCTACTCCACGCATACCGCCGAGAATAGCTCTTTCCTGAGCATTGATTCTATATGAGAATATACTTTTCTGACCTGCAAGGTGAACTTTTTTATAGGTTTCTTTATTGTAGGTTTCTTGGAAAACGGTAACAAAATCTGCACCCTTTTCGTGGAGATATTTATATTCATCAATTTCAACCGGATATACTTCAAGACCGATGAGTGAAAAATATTTCTTTGCAAGCTCAACAGCTTCACCGATGTATTCAATACCGGACATAGAACGGGATTCGCCTGTAAGAATGAGAATTTCTTTCAATCCTGTTGCAGCAATAGCTTGATATTCTCTTTCAATTTCTTCCATATTCAGCTTTGCACGGTGAATTTTATTCTTGCAGTTAAAGCCACAATAAACGCACTGATTTTCACAGTAGTTTGCAATATAAATTGGTGTGAAAAGAGCTATTGTGTTGCCAAACTGCTTCCTCGTACATAGCTGAGCTTTTTCAGCCATTTTCTCAAGAAATGGAAGTGCGGCAGGGGAGAGTAGGGCAGCATAATCGTAAAAATCAATTCTATCTTTATTTAGAGCGTTCTGTACATCTTTTGAGGTGAATGAATTGAAATCATACTTATCGTGAAATGCAAGAACCTGCTCCATAATACTTGTTTCATTAGGCATAATAAAAATCCTTCTTTTGTTTTAATAAATATTAGTCTGCGAGGAAACCTGTAAGTGGACTTGATGCTTCACCTGTAAATGGTAAAACTCTGCCGGGCTTTGAAAGATAAGCAAGTCTGCCGGCTTCAATAGCAAGCTTAAATGCCTTTGCCATTGTAGCAACATCACCGGCAGTAGCGACAGCTGTATTAGCCATAACAGCGTCTGCACCCATTTCCATAGCTTCGCAAGCCTGTGATGGTCTGCCGATTCCTGCGTCAACAATAATCGGAACATCAATTTCATCAACTAAAATCTTTATGAAATCTTTTGTAGCAAGTCCCTTGTTACTTCCGATAGGAGCACCTAAAGGCATAACGCTTGCTGCACCTGCATTGACTAAATCACGAGCAGCGTTGAGGTCTGGGAACATATATGGCATAACAATAAAGCCCTCTTTTGCAAGGATTTCTGTTGCCTTGATTGTTTCATAGTTATCAGGGAAGAGGTATTTTGAATCGTGGACAACTTCTACCTTGACAAAATCACCGCAGCCAAGCTCTCTTGAAAGTCTTGCTATACGAACAGCTTCTTCGGCAGTTCTTGCACCTGATGTATTTGGTAAAAGTGTGACGCCTTTTGGAATGTAATCAAGAATATTTTCTTCTCCGCCTTTGTTTGCTCGTCTTAATGCGAGTGTAACTATTTCAGCACCGCCGTGCTTGATGACTGCATTTACAAGCTCAAGTGAGAATTTGCCTGAACCAAGAATAAAACGGGAATTAAACTCGTGACCGCCGATAATCAACTTATCTTCCATAGTATAATACCTCCGAAAAATATAATAATAAAATTCAGCAAAAGGCAAAATAAAAGAACTCCCCGAAAGGAAGTTCTGCAAAAATACGCATAAAGCGATAACTACAAAACTCCCTCACCGCAATAACGGCGGCCAGGTTCAACGGGTAAGAGGCACTACCTCACTCTCAGAACAATTTGATTGACTCCCCGGTTCGTAAATTTATTTAACTTTTATGATTTAATTATAGGCTTGTTTTCAGAACTTGTCAACATATTTTTAATGTTGTTGATTTTTGGCTTTTTCTGCACTATAATAAAAATTAGTTTTTGTGCTTATGTTAATAGTAATAGTTGACAGACTTCCCCTAAGGCACTTAAAAGTTTTT
>NZ_JBKXNW010000026.1:0-10448 GCF_047012705.1 Pseudoruminococcus sp.
TTATGGAGCTTCAGAAGAATACAAAGTCCGGTAAACTCTTTTCGTATTTGGGCGGCGGTTCTGATGAAGCAACAAAAATGAGAGGTAAGGAAAATGAAGCAACAGGAGAATAGAGCAGAGCCGCAGGAAAAGCAAATTCGATTTATAGACAGTCATTACAATTTGAAATTCTATATTCCCGATGGAGGGAAAATCAGGATTACTTTTCGTGATGGACACACAGCAGACAGAGTGTGCAAGTATATTGATGACTACCATTTGTATGTCGGAAATTGCTGCTATCATATATGCGAGTTTGCTGAAAAAATGGAGCTTAGTGGAAGTAAAGTTGAACCTGTCAATCAATCCGAACCGTCAAAAAACAAGACCAGAAACAGAGAAAAACAGCGATAAGGAGGTGCAAGAGTAATGGCACGAAAATATGACCTTATTTCTGAGCTTTACAACCGCACCTGCAAAACGGTTGTGTCAAATCCTCAGAACTGGCAGGCATTCTTAGCTTCGGCTTGCCGAAATTATAAGTTACGTTATGACGAACAGCTTCTTGTATATGCACAGCGACCCGATGCAACAGCGGTTCTTGAGATAGAGCAGTGGAACAAAATTTTTGGCAGATGGGTCAACCGAGGTGCAAGAGGTATTGCTGTTTTTGCTGATGAAAACCGTTCACGGCAAAGACTGACACATTACTTTGATATTTCAGATACTCACGAAAGCAGATATTCAAGAACAGTCCCGATTTGGGATATGCGTCAGGAATACGAAGCTGATGTGATTGAAACATTGGAAAGCACTTTCGGAGAGATTGAGAATAAGAGCAGTCTTGCCGAAGCAATTATGGGAGCAGCAAGAAATGCGGCAGAGGATAATATCCCTGATTATCTGCAAGACCTTTACTATGCAACCGAGGGCAGTTCCTTTGAGGAAGTGGAAGAGGATATTGTGGCTTTCATTTATAAAAATGTCGTGACAAACAGTGTGGCATATATGATGATGTCAAGGCTCGGTGTTGATACGGACGGTTATTTTGAACTTGATGATTTCAGAGATGTTACCAACTTCAATACGCAGGAAACACTCAATGCACTTGGATTTGCTACCAGTGATATTGCAGAAATGGGATTGACGGAAATATCTAAAACAATTACTGCACTCAACCGTCAAAATCGCATAATTGTCGGTCAGGACAGAAATGAATACAATAAGGTTGAAAATAACGACGAAAGGAGTTTGGACAATGAACGAACTGACCTACACGATGGTGGGCGATTACAGCCTTCCGAACCTGAAACTTCCACAGCAGCCGGAAGTGACGTTGGGCAGATACGCTCAGATGAGGAGAGAGTTTCTGAAGGAACATCACAGAGTCCTTTACTACAATCTCCTGACGAGGGGCGAACTGACACAGCACTTGGCGGAAGTGGAACAGAGAGCCAGCAAGATGGAGGAAACAATCCTGAGCCAGATGGCACAGAAAGAGGGAGTGACCGAACAGATGAAAGCGGAGGATATGATGAAATGGGTTCGTCTGATGAACTCCCTTCGCAATTCGGCACAGGAAATCGTGAAAGCGGAAGTGATATTCGCTTAGAGTATTACGACAGAACGCACGAGGATAAAAGCCTTCCGTTCTTTGGACGTGATGAAGTAATCAATGAAATTCTCAGAACGACACCACATTTGTCAGCAAGTCTGGAAGAAATCAAAGATTATTATGAACGCAATCCAGATAACAAAGACCGCACAGAGTATATAAAGAGTATTTTCAATAATGATTATACTGAGCTTACTTTAGAGGACGGCAGGACAGTAGGGTACAAGACCTTTGAAAACGTCCTGCATTTGTGGGAGGGCAAATACGACAGCAGAACCGCACAGAGCTTTTATGATTGGGCTGTTATTGCCCGACACTTTGAAGCTATGCGATTACTGGGAGAATTAAGTGACAGCATAAAACCATTACCGTCAATGGACGGTCAGATGACATTCATATTAGACGGTCGGGCAGAGGAAAAGAAAACCTCTGCCTTTACTTTTTCTCAGGAGATTATCGACGCTGTTCTTGCGAATGGAAGCGGATTTTCTGAGGGAAAAATGCGTATTTATGAGCAGTTTGAAAAAAGTCTTTCTGCAAAAGAAAATGCCGACTTCTTGAAAAATGAATATGGTTGGGGCGGTTCTTATCCCGTCATAATCGGGGCAGGCATTGATGAGAGCCACGATGGAAAAGGTATTACGATTACGAAAGGCATCGGTAAAGAAAATCCACATATCACACTTTCGTGGTCGCAGGTGGAGAAGCGTATCGGGGAACTTATCCGAATGGACAGATACTTAAATCCAAAGGAAAAAGAACGCTATCCTCAGTGGCTTGAAAGTCAAGAGGAACACAGAGCCAAAATCGAGGAAACGAAAAGAAATCGTGAGATACTTTCTAATGCACCACCGGAGCAAGAGGTCGAACCAACCGAAAAAGAACCTGAAGAAGCAGAACAGCTACAAGATGTGCAGTATGAATATCATCTTGGCGATAAGGTGTATATCGGTGCTTCTGAGTACGAAATCTTATCTGTTGATGATGAGAGAGTAATGCTCTATGACTATGATATGCCACTGTTCAATAAGGAATTTTCACGCACAGAGTTTGACAGAAAAGTGCGAGAGAATCCGATGAATGAGCATTTGATTGTAAAGGAAGAACCTGCCGAAGAAAGAAATGAAAAAGAGCCTGAGCCGTTAGTTCCCGCTTGGGAGCAGAAGAAAAAAGTCAAAGGCTTTGACTTGCACCCTGATGTGCCTATGGCAGACCGTCACACCTTTAATCTTAGAGAAAATGAGGTTGAAACGGTTGGTAAAAAGGAACGCTTCCGCAGAAATATTATGGCGATACAGCTTCTTAAAAAATGTCAGGAAGAAAACAGATTTGCCACTCCTGAAGAACAGATTATCTTATCAAAGTATGTCGGTTGGGGTGGGCTTTCAGAAGCCTTTGATGAAAATAATTCAGCGTGGGCAACGGAATATCTGGAACTTTCTTCGGTATTAACACCGGAGGAATATGCTTCGGCAAGAGAAAGCACGTTGACTGCGTTCTACACGCCGCCTGAAGTTATCACAGCCATTTATAAGGCAATGGAGCAGATGGGTTTTAAGGAAGGCAACTTGTTAGAGCCGTCCTGCGGTATCGGTAATTTCATCGGTATGCTACCGGACGCAATGCAAGACAGTAAGATTTACGGTGTGGAACTTGATACGATTTCCGCAGGGATTGCACAGCAGCTTTATCAGAAAACAACCATTGCGGCACAAGGATTTGAAGAAACCAATCTGCCGGACAGCTTCTTTGATGGAGTGGTTGGCAATGTGCCTTTTGGAGATTTTAAGGTGTTAGATAAAAGGTACGACAAGCATAAGTTCCTGATACACGATTACTTTTTTGCCAAGTCCCTTGATAAGTTAAGACCCGGCGGTGTGATGGCTCTTGTAACGAGCAAAGGCACAATGGATAAGGAAACTTTAGCAGTACGAAAGTATATTGCACAGAGAGCAGAGCTTCTTGGAGCAATTCGATTGCCGAATAATACCTTTAAGGGTAATGCAGGAACGGAAGTCGTTTCGGATATTCTTATCCTGCAAAAGCGTGACAGACTGATAGATATTGAGCCGGATTGGATTCATCTTGATACCGATGAGAACGGAATTAAGATGAACTCTTATTTTGTGCAGCACCCCGAAATGATACTTGGAGAAATGAAAATGGTATCGGGGCGTTTCGGTATGGAAGCAACTTGTGTGCCGTATGAAAATGCAGACCTTGCAGCACAGCTTGATGAAGCAGTAGCAAACATTCACGGAGAAATCACGGAATATGAAGCCGAGGAAGAACTGGAGGAGGAAGATAATTCTATTCCGGCAGACCCGGCAGTGAGAAACTTTTCATATACGGTGGTAGACGATAAAATCTATTATCGTGAAAATTCCCGTATGACTCCGGTGGAAGTGTCGGCAACCGCAGAGAACCGAATTAAGGGTATGATTGCTATTAGAAATTCCGTCAGAACGCTGATTGAATTGCAGACAGAAGATTACCCTGACAGCGAAATCAAAGCGGAGCAGGAGCGATTAAACAGACTTTATGATACCTTTTCAGGTAAGTACGGACTTATTAATAGCCGTGCAAATACCTCTGCTTTTTCGCAGGACAGTTCATTCTCTTTGCTTTCCGCATTGGAGATAATCGGAGAGGACGGAGAACTGGAACGTAAGGCTGATATGTTTTCTAAGAGGACAATTAAGCCGCATACTCCGGTTACTTCTGTTGATACGGCAAGCGAAGCGTTGGCGGTATCTCTTGGAGAAAAAGCCACGATTGATATGGACTATATGATGGAGCTTTCCGGTAAATCGGAGAATGAAATCTTTGAGGACTTAAAGGGTGTTATCTTCCTAAACCCGCTTTATGAGTATGGAAATTCTTACGAACCGAAGTATCTGATGGCTGATGAATACCTTTCGGGTAATGTCAGGGAAAAGCTGAAGATTGCAAAGAACTCGGCAGAACTCTATCCGGAAGATTATAAGGTCAATGTAGAAGCACTTCAAAAGGTGCAGCCGAAAGACCTGACTGCAAGTGAAATTTCCGTGCGACTTGGTGCAACTTGGTTGCCACCGGACGATGTGCAGGAGTTTATCTTTCATTTGCTTGAAACACCACGCTATGCACAGTGGAATATCAAAGTTCACTTCTCTCCATTTACGAGTGAGTGGAATATTGAGGGCAAATCCTATGACAAAGGAAATGTAAGGGCATATAACACTTACGGAACTTCCCGCATCAATGCCTATAAGATTATTGAGGAAACGCTGAATTTAAAAGATGTGCGTATCTTTGATTATATCGAAGATGATGAGGGAAAGAAAAAGGCTGTCCTAAATAAAAAGGAAACAGCGATTGCTCAGTCGAAGCAGGAAATGATTAAGCAGGAATTTCAGGACTGGATATGGTCTGACCCTGAACGAAGGGAAAGGCTTTGCAAATCTTACAATGAGAAATTCAATAGCGTCAGACCTCGTGAGTATGATGGAAGTCATATCATTTTCAATGGTATGAACCCTGAAATTGAACTCAGGGAACATCAGAAAAATGCGGTTGCCCATATCCTTTACGGAGGAAATACGCTTCTTGCACACGCAGTCGGAGCAGGAAAAACTTTTGAAATGGTGGCGGCAGCACAGGAGTCGAAAAGGCTTGGGCTTTGTAACAAGTCACTGTTTGTTGTACCAAATCACTTGACCGAACAATGGGCGGCTGAGTATTTGCAGCTCTATCCGGCGGCGAATATCCTTGTCGCAACAAAGAAAGATTTTGAAACCAAGAATCGTAAAAAGTTCTGCGGCAGGATTGCAACCGGAGATTATGACGCCGTTATTATCGGACATTCACAGTTTGAGAAAATCCCGATGTCCATTGAAAGACAGAGGGCAATCTTAGAACAGCAGCTTGAGGAGATAACCGGAGGAATTGCGGAACTCAAGCGAAACCGAGGGGAAAACTTCTCCATAAAGCAGCTTGAAAAGTCAAAGAAATCTATCAGGCAGAAACTTGATAAACTCAATGACCAGACGAAAAAAGATGATGTTGTAACCTTTGAGGAACTTGGTGTAGACAGGCTTTTTGTTGATGAAAGCCATTATTACAAGAACCGTGCGAAACGTTGTCGCACAAGGTAAGTCTGATAAACTTACCGAAATCGACCGACAGAAATCACTTAGAAATAAGAATGAACTGTTAGAACTTAAATCTCGAAATCAAGGGAGAATTACCCTTGCCACACAGAAACAACACTGATGATAGCATATCAAAGCTATAGGTGGTGTGCGAGATAATACTTCACTATGCGAGGTGGCTGTATCCACCCACGTATAAAGCGTGAAGAAGTCGTAACTTGAAGTCCTAAGTCCTGCGGGATATGGAATATATAGTGCGGTCTTCCGAAGACTATGGTTACACGTAGAAGAAGCTATGCAGCATCGTAAGAGTAGTAGGCGTCCGAAAGGACGAAAGATTAGGGAAGAGTGTATTGCTGGTTTTTCAATACATTCCTGTATGAATGAAATATCATACAGAGTACACAACAACTATGTTTCAAAGTGTATTTGTCCCTACGGTGTAAGGTAGCAACCTAAGGTCTTCAAGTAGTTAAATCTACAAAAGGATAGAGATTTAGGAACGTTTGAGAGCTTGTGTGGGAGCTGTACAGAGTGATGAAAACACAAGAAGTCAGCAGTCCCATAGTAGTCTGAGATTGGGAAAGCCAGTCACAAGAGTTGAAATACTCATGGCGAAGGGGACTAGTCAAACTAATTTACAAATTTCACAAAATAAGAAAAGAAAAACTCCCTGAAATATGGGTGACGAACTGCGAGGTGATAGCCTTGTGCATTTGAACGTCAGATTTTCAACAGAAGCGGAATTAAAACAGACCTTAGATTTTCTTTATGTAAAATCGAAAGAAGGAATCTCTTTCACAGGTCTTATTGAAGCAATGGTAAATGAAGTTACTATTGTTACCGCAATTCATAACATTAAGTCTAATAAAGGCAGTAAAACGGCTGGCGTAGACCAGATGAAAATGGACAAATATCTGCAAATGCCAAAAGAGGAACTAATTGCACTAATAAGAGATAATTTCAGTAATTACAGACCGAAGCCAGCAAAAAGAGTATATATCCCGAAAAAGAATGGAAAGAAACGCCCACTGGGTATTCCAACAGTTTTGGACAGAATTATACAGGAATGTGTGAGAATTATTATTGAGCCTATATGTGAAGCAAGATTTTATCCGCACAGTTACGGATTTCGACCTTACAGGGCACAGAAACACGCTGTCAGAGATATTATCAATGTCATCAATGCTTCTACTTATTCAAAAGACCAGCCTGTATGGGCGGTTGAAGGAGATATTAAAGGGTGTTTTGACAATATCGACCACAGAATCCTGTTACAGAAGATATGGCGTATTGGAATCCACGATAAAAGAGTGATTAAAATCATACAACAGATGTTAAAGGCTGGATATATAGAAAGCGGTGCTAGGAATGATACAAAACTCGGCACAATGCAGGGCGGAATTTTATCTCCATTGCTGTCAAATGTATATCTGAATGATTTTGACTGGTATGTAGGAAGAATGTATATGGAACCCCATAGGAAATGCAAACATAAGTGTAATGATACACGACGATTGAAATGGTTGGGAGTAACTCCAAAGTACAATTTTCGTTTTGCAGATGATTGGGTTATCTTAACATCAACAGAACAGGAAGCATACCGATTAAAACGTGTGATGACAAAATATTTTAGAAATAAAATGAAACTGGAATTATCACAGGAAAAGACGTTTGTAACAGACCTTAGAACGGAGGGAATCCATTTCCTCGGTTTTGTGGTCAAAGCGGAGAAAAAGAGGAAAACCCCTGACCCCCAAACGTGGACGGAAAATCTGGTGGGTAAACCATTACCAGACATGGAGCGATTGAAAGATAAAATACAGAAGATTGCTGACGAAGTCCGAGTGATTGGAGAATCCACAGAAAGGAGCGTACAGGCGGCACAGATACAGCGTGTGAATTCCATGATAGTGGGGCTAGCACAGTATTTACAACCCTCAATATGCTCTCATGCTCTTCATATCATAGACAGAAGAATCAATAATACAGCATTGGCAGTATGGAAAAAGAGATTTCCCAGACACTACAATAAGTATCAAATACCAATGGAAAAGCTCTGTAACCTACCGCATAGGCATGAGGGATACAAAAGTAAAACATTTGCTGTTCCGATTGAGGGAGAATGGTTTGGAATTACTATGGCGTTTATTACCCATAGTAAGTATGAAAGCAAGCCATTCGACCAACGCATGACACCTTATACGGAGGAGGGCAGACGAATTTACAGTTATTACCGTAGCAGAAGCAAGCCTCTTCCATGTGATAGACCGTCAGTGAATACCGCAAGGGATATACAGCTTTCGGTCTATGCAAAGACCGTATATAATTTTGAATACTTCATGAACAGGGAATATGCGTACAACAGAGATAAAGGCAAGTGTAAGTGCTGTAAGAAACCGCTGTTTTTAGATAACAAAAAGTATTGTTATCACGTCAAAGGGGAACTTCCGTTAGGAAAAGTAAACAAAGTGCAAAATCTTGTATGGCTATGCAATGACTGTTATCGAATGGTCAACAACGGTCCGATACCGCCAAACATAGATGAAAAGGTATTAAAGAAGATTCAAAAGTATAAACAAAAGTGAAATTTGTAAGCACGATATGTACTGTGAGGGCATAAAGTGTTGAACCCCGATGGAGGGTAGTAAGTTAGTTTGATGGTACGCCGGGTGCGATGAAAGTTGCACGCCCGGTGTGGGGTGGGGGAAAAGGTGGAGATAGCTTCAAAGCCTTACCTATCACTATTTTATCTTTATACAAAAATGCGTAATGTGGGCGGTATCGCACAGACGGAAGCACAGAAATCTTCCGACCTCTTTATGAAGTGTCGTTACCTTGACGAGATTACCGGAGGTCGAGGAACCGTATTTGCAACGGGTACACCTATCTCAAACAGTATGGTGGAACTCTATACGATACAGCGATATTTGCAGTATAACACGCTTGTGAAAAATGGGTTGCAGCACTTTGACGCCTGGGCTTCCACTTTCGGAGAAACCATTACGGCAGTGGAACTTACACCGGAAGGAACAGGATACAGAGCAAAGACAAGGTTCGCAAAATTCTATAACTTGCCTGAACTAATGGCGATGTTCAAGGAGATAGCGGACATTAAGACAGCGGATATGTTGAACCTGCCAGTACCGGAAGCAAAGTACCATAACATTGCAGTAAAGCCGTCAGAAATGCAGAAAGAAATGGTTGCTTCCCTTGCAGAGAGAGCTGAGCAGGTGCGTGGCGGCGGTGTGGATTCAAGTGTAGATAATATGCTGAAAATCACGAATGATGGAAGAAAACTGGCTCTTGACCAGCGTATGCTAAACGATATGCTGCCTGATTTTGAGGGCAGTAAAATCAATGCCTGCGTCGATAACATCTATCGAATATGGGAAGAAAATGCCGACAAGAAATCGGCACAGCTTGTGTTCTGTGACCTTTCCACGCCGAAGAATGACGGCACATTTTCCGTCTATAACGACATTAGGAAAAAGCTGATTGAGAGAGGTATTCCTGAAAGTGAAGTAAAATTTATACACGAAGCCGACACGGATATGAAGAAAAAGGAACTGTTCCAAAAGACACGCAAGGGAGAAGTCAGGGTGCTTCTTGGCTCTACTCAGAAGATGGGAGCAGGAACGAATGTGCAGGATAAACTTATCGCACTTCACGATGTGGATTGTCCGTGGCGACCTTCAGATTTGGAGCAGCGTTCCGGTAGAATTGTCCGTCAAGGCAATGAAAATCCGCAGGTTGATATTTACCGTTATGTAACAGAGCAGACCTTTGATGCATACCTCTATCAGCTTGTGGAAGGTAAGCAGAAGTTCGCAAGTCAGATTATGACGAGCAAATCTCCGGTCAGGTCGGCAGAGGATATTGATGAAACCGCACTGTCCTATGCAGAGATAAAAATGCTTGCAACAGGCAATCCATATATCAAAGAAAAGATGGACTTAGACATTCAGGTGCAGAAGCTGAAGATGTTAAAATCCAATTTCTTATCGGAGAAATATGGACTGGAGGATAAGGTCATCAAGTTCTACCCACAACAGATTGCTTACTTGAAATCCCGTGTAGAGGGACTTACAAAAGATGTTGAAACAGCAAAATTACACCCGAAACCGATAGACGAGCAGCCGCTTGGAATGACGGTATCGGGTGTTTCTTATTCCGAAAAAGCCGAAGCAGGTCAGGCAATCATCAATGCCTGCAAGTCAATGAACAGTCCCGATGCGATACCACTTGGCGAGTACCGTGGCTTTCAAATGGAACTGTATTTTGATACGGTTCAGCGTAATTATGTTGTGAAATTAAAAGGCGAAACAAGCAGAGATGTACCGCTTGGCGATGATTCTCACGGTAATATCGTGAGAATAGATAACGGCATTGAACGCTTTGAAGAAGCACTTGCTGATACGAAAAATAGCCTTGAAAATACGGAAAAGCAATTTGAAACAGCGAAGCAGGAAATCGAAAAGCCGTTTGCCAAAGAGGAAGAATTGAAGGCAAAAACTGCTCGACTTGATGAGCTGAATATCCTGCTCAATATGGATAAAAAGGAAAATGAGATTGTCGGCGGAGAGCCTGATGAGGGCGAAGCAGTCGGCGGCAGAAAGGAGAAATCGTATGAGAGATAAACAGAAAGGCGGTGGTCGATATGCCATTTATCGCACCTGAGTTAATCATTCAGGCGAAGCAGATGGACTTATTAACCTACC
>NZ_JBKXNW010000027.1:0-10037 GCF_047012705.1 Pseudoruminococcus sp.
CTCAATACAGCCAAGCATAATAGAAACATCTTTCTCCGAGCCTAAATCATAGCTGTAGCCTTTTGAATGTCCAGTTATATCAAGAAAAATCCAGCCAAAACATATTGGAAATGTAAATGCAACAAAACTCGTCCAGAGAAAATTCAGACAATAGATAATTTTACTTTTTATGACTATCTCCTGTAAATTACGATTATACGAGCAAACCGAGCACCTGCCCTTATCTGTAATTATACATCGCAACCCTGAAAAAGTCAACCATATATCAACATAAAAGAAAGGAAACAACAGCTATGAGCAAAATCGGATATATCATAGTTTCAACGGAACATCAGGAGACAGCGAGACAGCAGGAAATCATGTGCGACTATCAGGTTGACCGCATCTTCTCCGAGAAGCTGTCAGGAGCGAACACCGCCCGCCCTCAGCTCAGGGCTATGCTTGAATATGTGCGTGAGGGCGATACCCTCTACATTGAGAGTATCAGCCGTTTAGGACGCTCCACAAAGGGCCTGCTGAACATTATCGACACACTCACCGCCAAAGGGGTAACGCTCATCAGCCATAAGGAGAAAATCGACACCGACACGCCTGCGGGCAATTTCATGTTGACCGTGTTTGCTGCCCTCTCTCAGTTGGAGCGTGAACAGCTCAAACAGCGACAGCGTGAGGGCATCGAGATCGCTAAGGCACAGGGCAAATACACAGGACGGAAGCCCATTGAGATCGACTGGACGAGGTTCGGTCAGCTTTATGAGAAATGGAAGTCCAAGAGCATCACAGGCAGGGACTTTATGCGGAGAATGGGCTTGTCAGCTAACACTTTCTATCGCCGTGTCAGGGAGTATGAAGCGGAACACGGCATTACCGAGCCTACCTCTGCTTGAAAGCCACCTCAGACGAACGGAAACGCCCCTCAGAGCCGTCCGAGCCTGCGGAGCGGAAAACTAACCGTCTGAAAAGAAAAGACCTGAGAAGTGCTTGTGTGAGCAAATCTCAGGCCTTTGTGAGTTATTCAGTTCCAAAAGGGTATGCTGTCATTGTGGCGTGCACCATAATGATGATATGGACTTGTGCGGAACGGTTTGCAGGTGTTCCAATAGACTACGGGCAAGTAGCACACATCAATATTGTGCCTTAACGAAATCTTAACACCGTAACCGTAATCTTAACAGCACTTTAACCGCTCATGTGATATAATAAAGCTATAATTTGAACGAGAGGTGTACGATGTTACATAAAAATAGAGTAAAAAACAGAACTCATATGACTTCATTTCGGGTCATCATTATCAGTTTCTTTTGCCTAATTCTGGTAGGTTCGTTGCTTTTGATGCTGCCGATCTCATCAAGGCAGCGGTGTGTGACTTCATTCCCTGATGCAATGTTCACAGCCGTTTCAGCTACCTGTGTGACTGGACTTGTTGTAAAGGATACTGCTACATACTGGTCTCTGTTCGGGCAGGCGGTCATTCTGATGCTAATTCAGATCGGAGGTATGGGCGTTATCACCGTCGGGCTTGCGATCATTAGAGCATCAGGGCGGAAAATCGGTCTGTGGCAGCGCAGTACGATGCAGGAATCCATCTCCGCACCGCAGGTAGGCGGTATTGTGAAGCTGACAGGCTTTATCCTTAAAACATCACTTATCATAGAGATGATCGGTGCGGCTTTGCTTGCACCCGTTTTCTGCAATGATCTTGGTTTCGCTAAGGGACTGTGGTATTCCTTGTTTCACAGCATATCGGCTTTTTGCAATGCAGGCTTTGATCTGTTCGGCATAAAAGAACCGTTCTCATCGCTGACCTTTTACCACAGCAACATCTATCTCAATATCATCATTATGCTGCTAATTATTACGGGAGGCATCGGCTTTCTCGTCTGGGGCGATATCGGAACACACAAGCACAGGATCAGGCGCTACTCTCTGCAAAGCAAGGTCGTACTGATGACATCTGCTGTCTTGATCGTTCTGCCTGCGCTGTATTTCTTCTTTTTTGAATATGACCATGGGACTATCCATGACCGGACGATCCATTCACTGTTTCAGTCTGTCACAACACGAACCGCAGGCTTTAACACAACTGATCTCGCTGCTATGGATGAATCAGGTACAGCCATTATGGTCATTCTTATGCTTATAGGTGGTTCTCCAGGTTCCACCGCGGGCGGTATGAAAACAACGACTTTTGCTGTTCTGTTACTTTCTGCGATCACAGTGTTTAGCCGCAGAAATGATGTGCAGTGCTTCAAAAGAAGAATATCAGACGAAACTGTCCGCAGTGCAGGCGCTGTTTTGTTTATGTATCTTGTATTGTTCTTTACAAGCGGTGTCATTATCAGCAGAGTGGAAAATCTACCGCTGCTGACCTGTCTGTTTGAAACAAGCTCAGCTATCGGTACTGTAGGGCTGTCACTCGGCATTACAAGCAGTCTGTCTGCTGTATCCCGTGTGATACTGATGATACTTATGTTTTTCGGGAGAGTCGGCGGACTGACACTCATTTATGCAGCTCTGCCGTCGGCGGACAGTCAGAATTCACGCTTACCGCTTGAAAAAATATCCGTAGGATAAGGAGTCTTATATATGAAAACAGTTTTAATTATCGGAGTAGGTCAATTCGGCAGTCACATTGCCAGACGCATGGAGGAGCTTCGGTGTGAGGTCATGGCAGTAGATGAAAATGAGAAGCATATCAACGATATCCTGCCTTATGTGACCAACGCAAGAATCGGTGACAGCACCAATGAGGAATTTCTCCGTTCGCTTGGTGTAGGAAACTATGATGTTTGTATCGTTGCCCTCGGCAGCCGGTTTCAGTCCTCTCTGGAAACAACGTCTTTGCTCAAGGAGCTGGGGGCAAAGAAAGTCATATCCCGTGCGACAAATGATGTACAAATGAAATTCCTGCTTAAAAACGGAGCCGATGAGGTTGTCTATCCTGAGAAGCAGATGGCACTTCGCATCGCTACAAAATATGCATCAGACAGCATACTCGACTTTATTCACTTGGATAACAATTACTCGATCTACGAACTGAAAGTACCAAAGGACTGGTTCGGAAAGTCGCTTTCACAGATCGATATACGAAAGAAATTCAAGATCAATATTCTGACGATCAAACGCGGAGAAGAGGTATTTATCCCTGCATCGGACACTGTAATTAAAACTGATGACATCGCATTTGTCATAGGTGAGATTCGGGATATCCAGAAATGTTTCAGAATTTAGGAGATGATCGTGTGAGAGATGTTCTGCTTGCACTGTCTGTAGGAGCAATGTTTCTCTACGGCTTTTATATTATGAAAAAAGAGATGAATTCATCGAGGAGATACAAAAGAGCAGCCGTGGACACAACCTGTCAGAAGATGATGTTGACGAACACAAAAGTGATATATTATAATAACAAGGGTGATTCTTATGACTGCTAATTCTATAAAAAGCTCTAAAGCATTTTCTGTGTTCAAAGACTCCGCTATATGTCTTGTGGTGCTGACAGCCGCAACACTTGCCGGATACGTATTCAAAGCCTTTCAACTTGCCGATGCGGACATTATCATGCTGTATATTATTGCTGTGCTTGTGATATCCATTTTTACATCAAAGATGTATTTCTGCCTGATATCATCATTCGTAGGAGTAGTGCTTTTCAACTGCTTCTTCACCTATCCTGAGTTTTCTCTTTCAGTTCACGATGCAGGCTATCCTGTCACATTTGTGACGATGTTTATTACAGCGTTCATTGCAGGAACGCTTGCCAATAAGCTGAAACGCAATATCCTGATCGCTGAGCAGAATGCCCGTGAAAAGGAGGAGGCGGCACTTTTGGCACAGAATGAACAGCTTAGAGCTAATATGCTCCGTTCCATATCCCATGATCTCAGAACACCACTGACCTCCATATCAGGCAATGCCAGTACGCTCATTTCCGGCGGCGATACGCTTGATGAATCAACACGTCAGCAGATATACACGGATATTTATTCCGAATCAATGTGGCTTATCGAAATGGTGGAAAATCTTTTATACGCTACACGAATTGAGGACGGCAGAATGCAGCTCAATATCTCGGTAGAGATACTTGATGACATTGTTCAGGAGGCTGTCAGACACACCAAACGCACTTACCCAAAGCGAAATATCATCGTTGATATGTATGACGAGATAATCCCCGTTATGGCAGATGCGAACCTTATCGTACAGGTCATAGTCAATCTTATGGATAATGCTGTCAAGTACAGTGATGAGGATTCTGATGTTACCGTCAGTGTGCGCCGAGAAAATGCGTATGCTGTTGTGATATCCGTGTCCGATCACGGCACTGGCATCTCCGATGAAGAAAAAGAAAAGGTATTTGATATGTTCTATACGGGCGGCAGCCGTTCCTCAGACAGCAGAAGAAGTCTGGGGCTGGGGCTTGCACTGTGCAGGTCAATTATTACTTCACACGGCGGTACTATATCTGTCAGCGACAACATACCAAACGGTACAGTTGTCAGCTTTACTCTGCCAATAGGAGAGGTCGATCTAAATGAATGAATATCTTGTTCTGGTGGTGGAGGACGACAAGCCTATCAGAAATCTTATTACAACTACTCTTAAAATGAATGACTATCGCTTTATTACTGCTGTCAGGGGCAATGAAGCGATCATGCTCAGTGCTTCGCATAAGCCTGATATTATCATACTTGACCTTGGACTGCCTGATATTGACGGCGTTGAGGTGATAGAGCATATACGCACTTGGAGCGATGTTCCTATCATCATAGTCAGTGCAAGGAGCGAGGACAGGGACAAGATAACAGCCCTTGACAAAGGTGCAGATGATTACCTGACAAAGCCTTTCTCTGTTGACGAACTTCTCGCAAGGCTCAGGGTGATACAAAGGCGGCTTATGAAGTCCGAAAACATCTCGGTCACGGAGTTTGTCAATGGCAGATTACGGATAGACTATGTTTCGGGCTGTGTTCACCTTGATGATGAAGAACTTCACCTGACACCGATAGAATACAAGCTGCTTTGCCTGCTTGCCAAGAATGTCGGCAAGGTGCTGACGCATAAGTACATTATCCAAAGTGTATGGGGAACTCCTGCGGATAACAGCGAAGCCTCCCTGCGTGTATTTATGGCTACCCTGCGAAAAAAGCTGAGTGACAGCAGTCAGGCGCTGATACAAACACATATCGGTATTGGGTATCGTATGATGAAATTATAGTTTTAGGGAGCAGTACAAAGCAGACACTTTATTTGATGATCTGTATCGCCTTCAATGGCTGCAAAAACAATTGAACTGATTTTTTCTAAAGGAAAAAAGGGCAATGCCTTCCACTCACGGAGGACATTGCCCTTTTCCTTATGCTGTGAATCTCCTACATCATAGTTGCACCGTCCTTGAAGCCGACTTTGTAGGCTGCTCTCATCTCAGCAGCGGCAGTATCGCTCACGCAGTCAAGTATCTGGTGGAATATATCAATCTGCTCCTCGCTGAGTGAGTTTTCAAACGGTATGCAAAGAGCATTGAACTCATCTGAGAACTCAGCGGGGTGAATTTCACCCTGTCTATAATTATACATCGCATCGATCATTTGTATCTGTCCTTTCGGTTTTATTGTGTAAAACCAACCGTCCAAATTTTACCGAATAATCGTTGCTAAGGTGTTGCTTATGGCACACCACTCAGTAACTCTGTAACCGAATTACATACTATGATGCGTTTTTTGGAATACGACTTTTTGAAAGATCCTGGACTAAGCAGTTTCGACAACTGGGTAACGGTATTCGGGGAACAGAAAACAGAATGGGAGCTTACTCCTGCCGGCAACAAATTCAAGGAACGCACCCGAATCGCCAACTATACAGGCTTGCCGGAAATGAAGTATCATATTGAGAACATCGAAGCAACAGAGTTTCAGAAAACGCTTGTACAGGAGTTGTCAGACAGAGCCGATGACGTGCAAAGTGGAAATGATCCTGTATAATAAAACTTGACACATAAGCCACAAGGGAATAAAATAGAAAAAAGGAAAAATGGAGGATACGAAGATGTCAAAGAAGAGAGAATACGACAAGGAATACAAAGTGCAGGCGGTCAAGTTCGCCAAAAACCTTGGATCAGCAAAAGCAGCAGCAGAGGAGCTGCAAATTCCTGTCAACACGCTGTACGGCTGGATACAAAAGGTAAAGAGCCATTGTGCATTCCGACCGTGGCAGCCAGTATACCAGTGCTGCATATCGGGCAGTCATTCAAAAATATGGCATTGTGCAGAGCATGAACCGTGCGGGAGGAAGATGCCATGATAATGGGAGATGTGAAAGCATTTGGGCAAGGATGAAAGAGGAATTGTTTTATCATCGGGGCAGAAAGACAAAACATTACACAATGGAGGAACTGAAATTCATGGTCTGGCGGTATTTCATGAGTTACTGGAGCAACCGCAGGATCTGCTCGGCGATTGGTGGTATTCCATCAGCTGTAAAACGGCAAAGATTCTACGCAATGGTTGCCGTTGCCCGCTTCGCTTCATAATCCTTGTTGGAAATGTGTCAAGTGTTATTGACAATTTCAAAATGAGCCACTGCACATAATGCAATAGCTCATTTTCATATATTCCAAATCAACCTAATTGTTCTACAAATCTTGCAAATGCTTCTTTTCCTTGTTTATCTCTCTTAAATACTCCGGCATCTTCAAGTACCTGCTCAAAAACTCTGCCGACTTCATAACGAATAATCTCTATTGCATTATCAGCGTTAAAATCAGAATATTTTTTTAGAATTTCACTTGCCCAAATTGCATGAGATGCAATTTTATCATCTGTAGCAATCTCTTTGCTGGACAGCATTGCATCTTTTAAAAGTGTCAGTTCATCTGCTAAACGCGCCGGAAGAACAGCAAGTCCCATCACTTCAATCAATCCGATGTTTTCTTTTTTGATATGATGTAATGTAGGATTCGGATGGAACACACCTAACGGTCTTTCTTTCGTTGTAACATTGTTTCTCAATACCAAGTCGCATTCAAATCCAGAAGAAGTTGCTCTTGCAATTGGAGTAATTGTATTATGCAGAATTCCGTCTGTTTCTGCAAAAATTCCAACCACTTCATCCGTATATGCTCTCCATTTTGATAAAATATCAGCACATGCAGCTGCCAAAGCCGTCCTATTTTTTGAAGAAAGACGTATCACAGACATCGGCCATTTTACAATGCCGGCACTAACATTCATATAATTTTTCAAAAGAAATGTTCTTTCAATCGGTGCTTTTGCCATTGCAAAATTATAATTGCCGCCTTGAAAGTGCTCATGCGTTAGAATGGAGCCGCCTACAATAGGAAGGTCTGCATTTGAACCGATAAAATAGTGTGGAAATTGCTCAACAAAATCAAACAGTTTATTGAATACCTGTGCATTGATTGTCATAGGAATATGCTGTTTATTAAAGACGATGCAGTGTTCATTATAATATTCATAAGGAGAATACTGCATGAACCAATCTTGGCTGTTGATATTCAACTTTACCGGACGAAGATTTTGTCTTGCAGGGTGTGTCTGGTGACCTGCGAATCCCATATTTTCAACACAAAGCTGACATTGAGGATAGGTTGATTTTTTTTGCAATTTAGCAGCAGCAATATCACGAGGATCTTTCTCTGGCTTAGAACGGTTTATAGTAATGTCAAGTGTTCCATATTCTGATTCATATGTCCACTTTAAATCTTTCGCAATTCTTTCAGCACGAACATAGTTCAGGCTTTTACTAAAAGCATAGTACCATTCTGTAGCTGCTGATGGCGAAGCAGAATATTTTCTTTGAAATGTGGCATTAACTTCTCTCGGCATAGGTGTGAAAACACCCATAACTCTTGTATCGAATAGATCACGTTGTACAGAAGTGTCTTCAATGATTCCTGCCTTTACTGCATAGTCGATCAGGGGTTCAAGAAGTTCTTCAATATTTCCCGTGAGTGGTTCTTTATCATTCCAGTCAGTCAGTTTTAGTATATCCATGAGCTGATTTCTAACAACGAAAATATCGTCATCTGTAATCAAATCAGCTTCTATTGCATGACGGATTAATCCGTTTATTGCCCTGTATATCATGATAACACCTCTTTTCAAAAACCATCTGGATGATTCTTATGCCAATTCCATGCGTCAGATATAATTTCTTCAAGGCTATCGTGTACAGGATTCCAGCCAAGAATTTTTCTTGCCTTTTCACTGGAAGCCACCAGTCGTGCAGGATCTCCGGCACGCTTTGGCGTTTCAATTGCCGGAATCGGGTTCCCTGTCACTTTTCTTGCTTTATCAATTACTTCTTTTACGGAATAGCCGACACCATTTCCAAGATTGAAAATATTGCTTTCGTTTCCGTTTTTTAAGTACTTTACAGCGAGAATATGTGCCTGAGCCAAATCGGTAACATGGATGTAGTCTCTGATACAAGTTCCATCAGGCGTATCATAATCTGTTCCATAGATGGAGATACTTTCTCTCTTTCCATTGGGGACTTGAAGAATCAAAGGAATCAAATGACTTTCCGGATTATGAGCCTCGCCGATTTTACCTGATTTGTCTGCTCCGCAAGCATTGAAATAGCGGAGAGAAACGTATCTTAGACCATGAGCTTTTGAAGTCCAATAGAACATCTTCTCCATAGCAAGTTTGGTTTCACCATATGGATTGGTTGGCTGTGTTCTGTCTGTTTCAAGAATCGGAATATTTTCCGGTTCCCCATAGGTGGCAGCGGTTGAGGAAAATACAATTTTATCAATATGGTGTTCAACCATGGAATCCAAAAGAATTTTTGTTCCGCAGAGATTATTGTCGTAATACTTGAGTGGATTGACAACGCTTTCTCCAACAAGAGAATATGCTGCAAAGTGAATCACTGCATCTATCTGTTCGTTTTCAAAAATATTATCCAGAAACGCCTTGTCATGCAAATCACCCAGATAAAATTTCGCATCTTTCGGAACAGCTTCGATGTGTCCGGTTGCAAGATTGTCTGCAATAATAACGCTTTCTCCGGTGCGAATCAACTCTAAAGCTGTGTGAGAACCGATATATCCTGCACCGCCTAAAACAAGTATACTCATTATTTTTCTCTCCTATTATTTGATTTCAATACCGCCAAACGGTCTGATTGTCATAATGTAGCACGAATTTTGTCCAAATATTCTGTCCATTTCCGATCTATATGCATTGACAAGATCATTTGGTACAAATGCCTGAACAGTCCCTGCGAAACCACCTCCGTGAACTCTTACAGCACCCTTGCCTTTTAATATTCGTTTCCCCGCCATAATTGCAAGTGGAATCCCTTGTTCCGTTGGCTTTCTACATGAGTATAAATTTTGCAGATAGTTCATGGAGGAATCTCCTGATTCGTTTACAAGCGTGAGAAAATCCTCAAATCTGTTGTTTTTGAGCGCTTCCGTTTCTGCCTTTGCACGATCATTGTCGCCAAAAAAGTGAATTGCACGCAAGATAGCTCTGTCAGAAATCTTCTTTTTAATATCAGGGAGATTATCCCAAAATTGATTTTCATCAACTTCACGAAGAACCTTTTTGCCGAAATATTCTGCAACTTCGTCCATTTCTGTACGAACGGCTACATAATCCTCTGTCAAATCAGAATGATCTCCTTTGGTGTCTGTGATGATCAATGCATAGCCGGTTTTTGAAAGGTCAAAATCAATTTTTTGGATACTTGGATTTTGAATGTTTTGAAAATCAAGAAAAACAAATCCACCAACGGAGCAAACCATCTGATCCATCAATCCGCTTTTCTTGCCAAAATAAAAGTTTTCTGCATATTGTCCGATTTTTGCGATTTCTACTGCACCAATCTGATTGTGATTGTAATAGCTGTCAATTGCCGTTGCAATCAATGTTTCAAATGCAGCAGAAGAAGAAATACCGCTTCCAGCAAGTACATTTGAAGTTGTATACATATCAAATCCGGAAATTTCTACACCGAAATCCTTAAAGCGAGCTGCAATCCCTCTGACAATTTCAGAAGAACCTTTTTCA
>NZ_JBKXNW010000028.1:0-10022 GCF_047012705.1 Pseudoruminococcus sp.
GTCTTGGAGCGTGAGAGAAAAATCCAGAAGGCGGCTCTCGCCATTAAGAAGAAGTACGGAAAGAACGCCATCCTAAAGGCGATGAATCTTGAAGAAGGCGCAACTGCCAAAGACCGTAATGCGCAGATCGGCGGGCATAAGGCATAAAGGATCAAACAAATCGGGATTGTGCAGGTTCTTATATTTGGTTATGTCAATGTGTCATATACGCGGAAAATGCGTTTCGCTGCCTGTGGGTAACGCATTCGCTGTTTGCGGGGAGGAATTTTTGCGAAAGCCGTGCTATACTTCTCTTCGGAGGTACATAAAAATGGATCAAATAAAGATAGGAAAATTTATCGCTGCTCTGCGGAAAGAGAAAGGATTGACGCAGGAGCAGCTCGGAGAAAAGCTCGGCGTTACCAACAAAACCATTTCTCGTTGGGAGAACGGCAACTATACGCCCGATGTTGAAATGCTGGCACTGCTGTCAAAAGAATTTGGTGTAAGTATTAACGAGCTTATAAGCGGAGAACGACTTTTAGCGGAGGACTTCAAAAAAGCCGCCGACAATAATCTTGTTGCGGCACTGAACAACAGCACCTTTACACTGAAAGAAAAGATAGCATTTTTTAAGAGGAAATGGCTGCGCGAACATATTTCAACTATCGTCCTGTGCGTTGTGGCGTGGATAGGCGTTATAATATGGACAGCGGTGAAATTGCGAGGCAGCGACTCTTATCCTCTTTTGGGTGCAATAGGCAGTATGCTTGCTTTACTTTTCTATGTGGTACTGTATAATCGTATGATGGTGTATGTGGAGAACCACGCATATCAGAATCCCAACAACGAAGAGATGAATAAGAAATAAATCCCCGGTTATCTGGAAGGGAGATGCAAAATGCGCACGAGCAACAAATACGATGAGATCCTGTCTCTTCCTCACCACGTCTCCAAGACGCGACCACAGATGCCGATGTCAGATCGAGCAGCGCAGTTCGCTCCCTTCGCCGCCCTCACAGGCTATGATTCTGCAATCAAGGAAACCGGACGTCTGACCGACGAAAGAATTGAGCTTGACGAGGAAGCCCTGACTGCATTGGACTTGAAGTATCAGCTTCTCATGGAAGCCCTTGATGAAGCACCGAAAGTCACCATCACCTACTTCCAGCCTGATGAGCGGAAGGCTGGCGGCAAATACATAACCGCAACCGGCGCGGTCAAAAAGGTTGATGACTTTGAACGTCTAATTACCATGCAGGACGGCACGAAGATTCCGATGGATGATGTTCTAAGTATTGACGGAGAGCTGTTCTCATCGCTGGAATAATGTCGCTTGCCATGCGACCAAATGAAGTGAATACCGAAGTACAATATGACTGTAAGGTGAGACACCAAGCAGTCATTTTTTTATATACGGAGGTACAAAACATGAGAAAGAACATGACGGAGATCGTATTCATCCTTGATCGCAGCGGCTCTATGAGCGGACTGGAAACAGACACCATCGGAGGATTCAACTCCATGATTGAAAAGCAGAAAAAAGAGAATGGCGAGGCATTGATCTCTACCGTTCTCTTTGACAACGTGAGCGAGGTTATCCATGACCGTGTGCCGGTTCAGAAGGTGGAGCCGATGACCGACAGGGACTATTCCGTTCGCGGCTGCACCGCGCTTCTGGATGCTATCGGCGGAGCGATTCATCACATTGGGAATGTCCATAAGTACGCAAGAAAAGAGGATGTCCCTGAACACACACTGTTCGTCATCACAACGGATGGCATGGAGAATGCAAGCCGCCGTTATGACAGCGAGACAGTTAAGAAAATGATCGAGCGGCAGAAGGAAAAGTACGGCTGGGAGTTTCTATTCCTCGGCGCAAATATTGACGCAGTTGAAACGGCAAAGCACTTCGGTATTGGAGCAGACCGAGCGGTCAATTATCACTCTGACCATAAGGGAACGCAGCTCAACTATGAGGTTCTGAGCGAAGCGGTTTCTGCTGTCCGTTGCAGCGTACCACTGGGTACGAATTGGAAAAAGCGTATTGATGAGGACTTTAATTCCAGAAAGGACGGGAGAAAGCAATGAGAACGATCACCGTAAAAGGGACAGGCAATGTCTCCGCAAGACCGGATTACATCATCCTCTCCTTGAACATTGAAACCTTATCTAAAACCTATGACCGTGCAATGTCGGAAGCTGCCGAGAGAATCGAAAGACTGCAAGGTGCCGCAGTCCGCGTTGGGTATCGCAAGGAAGACCTGAAAACCACGAGCTTTGATGTCCAGACAAGGTACGAGAATGTCAAGGATCGGCAAGGAAATTACAAGCGAGAGTTTGCCGGATATGCTTGCAGCTATCGCTTGAAACTTGCCTTTGACTTTGACAGCAAGCAGCTTGCAAAGGTCATTTCTGCGATTGCGGATTGTGGGGCGCAACCAGAACTCAGCATTGCGTTCACCGTGAAAAACCCGGCAAGAGTCAGCGAAGAGCTGCTGATCAATGCGACGGAGAACGCCAGGGCAAAGGCGGAGATTCTTTGCAAAGCATCAGGCAGTACGCTTGGGCAGTTGCTCAACATCGACTACAACTGGGGCGAACTCAATGTTTTTTCCAGAACAAGCTACGATGTTGAAGACTGCATTCAGCCTCTCATGGCGATGAGCAAGTGCGCCGCACCTGAGATTGAGCCGGTTGATATTGATGTGACAGACACAGTGGCTTTCACATGGGAAATCCAATGATTTTTTGACTTTTTTGAAATCCGGTACTCAACAAACGCTCTTATTGTGTCCGTTGTAAAGTGAAGGGACATTTCACGGAGGAATCTTCGGGGAATACGATTTTGGGAGATTAGCAAGCAAATCCGGTGAGTACCCACCGGAGAAAAATCAGTTAAGGAGACCCTGCCCTTAACATCAGATTTTTGCTTGTTGGGATAGTCCCAAACCCTTCTAATCTTTACGACGGAGGGCGCAGCATGGTACGAAGAACACGAGATATTCAGAAGAAGATTTGGCTGACACCACAGGAAGAACGGACGATTGCAAAGAAGATGGAGATGATTGGCACGGAGAACTTCGGTGCGTATGCAAGGAAGATGCTGATCGACGGCTACATCATCGTCGTGGACTACACGGAGCAGAAAAAGCTCGCCGCCGAAATCAACAAGATCGGCGTGAACATCAATACCGTCTGCCGCAGGATCAACTCGACGGGACGATTCTATCAGGACGATATTGACGAGCTGAAAGAAAAGATGGACGCGGTATGGCAGTTACTAAAATCAAAGCAATCCGAGGAACTTTGAGCAAGGCAATCGCGTACATTCTGAATCCCGAAAAGACAGACGAGAAGCTGCTGGTCTCGTCCTACGGCTGTGCCAGCGAGACCGCAGCGCGGGAATTTGAATGGACGCGGAAAATAGCCGAGCAAAAAGGGATGAATCCGGTCAGGATCATAGCCCGTCATGTGATCCAGTCCTTTGAAATCGGAGAGGTCACACCGGAACTTGCCCACGAGATCGGCAAGCAATTTGCGGATGAAATCCTCGGTGGAAAATATGAGTATGTGCTGACCACTCACATTGACAAAGACCATGTTCATAACCATCTGATTTTCAATGCGGTTGACTTTGTGGACTACCACGCATACAAGAGCTACAAGCGGATTTACTATGATATGCGCGAGGTCAGCGACCGGCTCTGTAAGGAAAACGGTCTCTCTGTTATCCCTCCCTCTCAGAACAAAGGCATGGGCTACAAGGAGTACACCGAAGCCAAACGCGGCACGAGCTGGAAGCAAAAGCTCAAGCAGACCATCGACCGGCTTGTCATCACAGCGAAGGATTACGATGATTTTCTGCGGCTCATGCAGGAAGCTGGTTATGAAATCAAGACCGGCAAATATATCTCCTTTCGCGCTGAAGGTCAGGAGCGGTTTACTCGTTCTAAGACCATCGGAGAGAACTACACCGAGGAACGCATCAAGGAGCGGATTGCCGGACGGACGCCCCGCAGAAGCCGGAAGCAGACCGCACCGAAGGGCATCTCTCTCATCGGAGATATTCAGGAGCGGATCAGACTTATCGACAGCAAGGGCTATGAGTATAAAGCCAAGCTCACGATCCTCAAGGAAGCGGCACGGACACTCAACTATCTCACGGAAAACAACTTGCTCCAATACGCCGATCTTGAGAAGAAGGTCGAGGATGTTCACAGCTCCTATGACCGTACCGGCAAGGAACTGAAAGGCGTTGAAGCACGTCTGCGGGAAATCCAGCCGCTTATCAAAAACATCTCCAACTACCAGCGGCTCAAGCCTGTATATGACGCCTTCCAGAAGGCAAAAGACAAGCCGGGGTTCAAGGCAAAGCATGAGGCAGAACTTGTGATCTTTGAGGCGGCGCGGAGTACGCTTCTTGCTATGCAGGGCGATGAAAAACTGCCGAGCATGAAGACACTGCAAGCGGAACAGCAGCGACTTCTTGAAGAGCAGCAGCGGCTCTATGATGAACGTGCGAAGCTCAAAAAAGAAGTAAAGCAAATAGAGACGATCAAGTCTAATGTTGATACGTTTCTCGCTCCTTCTGCTGACCATGACCGTGATCATCTGCGCAGCACACAGCGCGAATAGTCCTTTCAAAAGCAGGGCATCTCCTGTTGACCGGAGATGCCCTGCATCCTTGAGAGAAGGTTCGAGAAATTGAAACTTTTTCTTTAATTTCTGCATCAACGGATTGCTTTTGAGAATGAAATCCAGTATAATATTATAAGCGATGTTGAATGCAAGCAAGCGAAAGGATGGTTGCCGTGCGCATAAGCTATAAGAAACTATGGATGCTTCTTCTGGAACGCGACATAAAGAAGGCTTCTCTACGACATGAAGTAGGGCTGTCTGCCGGAACATGGACAAAACTGAATAAGGGGGAAGAAGTGTCCCTCTCTATTTTGCTGCGCATTTGTGATTACTTGAACTGTGACATCGGAGATATATGTGAGGCTGTGCGAACGGACAAGAACTGAGTCCGGTTTTTCGTACAGCTCTTTTTGTAGAATAGTAAGTGTGAAACTATAACTTTGGAGGTTGCTGAAATGGCTGAGAATAACACAAGCAATATCGGCTTTGAAAAACAAATCTGGGACGCGGCTTGCGTCCTGCGCGGAAACATCGACGCATCCGAATACAAGTCCGTCGTTCTCGGATTGATTTTCTTGAAATACATTTCTGATCGCTTCGAGGCAAAGTACAAGGAACTGGTTGAAGAAGGCGATGGATTTGAAGAAGACCAGGACGAATACACTGCCGAAAACATCTTCTTTGTCCCTGAGAATGCACGATGGAGTGCGATTGCTGCTGCCGCTCACACGCCGGAAATTGGCACGGTGATTGATGATGCAATGCGCAGTATTGAGAAAGAAAACAAGCGCCTCAAAGATATTCTTCCTAAGAACTTCGCCCGTCCAGAGCTGGACAAGCGGCGTCTTGGTGAAGTGGTTGATCTCTTCACCAACATTCAGATGATCGAGCATGGAAACAGCAAGGACATTCTCGGTCGTACATACGAATACTGTCTCTCCAAGTTTGCTGAGCAAGAAGGTAAACTTGCTGGTGAGTTCTATACTCCCTCTTGTGTTGTACGTACCCTTGTTGAGGTGTTGCAGCCGTTTAATGGACGTGTTTATGACCCGTGCTGCGGCTCTGGCGGTATGTTCGTTCAGTCCGCAAAGTTCATCGAAAATCACGGCGGCAACATCAACAAGATTTCCGTCTTTGGACAGGACTCCAACCCGACCACATGGAAGATGGCGCAGATGAATCTTGCCATTCGCGGTATTGAAGCCGACCTCGGCAAGTTCAATGCGGACACGTTCTTTAACGATTGCCACCCTCAGCTCAAGGCAGACTTCATTATGGCGAATCCGCCCTTCAATCTCTCCGGCTGGGGTGCGGATAAACTCGTTGATGATGTCCGTTGGCAGTATGGTACGCCTCCTGCTGGAAATGCAAACTTCGCGTGGTTGCAGCACATGATCTGGCATCTCGCTCCGAATGGACGTATCGGTATGGTGCTTGCAAATGGTTCGCTTTCTTCGCAGTCCGGCGGTGAAGGTGAAATCCGCAAAAACATTATCAATGCTGACCTTGTGGACTGTATCGTCGCAATGCCGACGCAGCTATTCTACACGACGCAGATTCCGGTATCGCTCTGGTTCCTTGCAAAGAACAAGAAGCAAAAAGGCAAGACACTATTCATCGACGCACGGAAACTCGGCACTATGGTTACGCGGAAGCTGCGCGAACTGACGGATGAAGACATCAAGAAAATTGCCGACACCTACAACGCATTCGTTGAAGGAACGCTTGAAGATGAAAAGGGCTTCTGTGCTGTTGTTACTACGCAGGACATCGCAAAGCAGGATTACATTCTCACGCCGGGACGCTATGTTGGTATTGAGGAACAGGAAGATGACGGCGAGCCGTTTGAAGAGAAAATGGGGCGTTTGACTTCTGAACTTTCTGAGCTTTTCGCAAAGTCCCATGAACTTGAGGCGCAGATCAAAGAACGACTGGGGGCGATTGGGTATGACATCTGAGTGGAGGACAATTCGCGCTGCCGACTTTATTGACTTTAATCCTCGCTTGAGCCTCAAAAAGGGTGACATTGCAACGAAGGTTGCAATGGACAAATTAAAGCCGTTCACGAAAAAGATTCCAGAGACGGAAAAAGCCGAGTTTAACGGCGGAGCTAAGTTTTGCAACGGGGACACCGTTATGGCAAGGATCACTCCATGCCTTGAAAACGGAAAAACCGCTTATGTTGATATGCTTGATGATGGCGAAATTGGCTTTGGCTCAACGGAGTTTATTGTGATGAGAGCAAAAACGGGAATCAGCGATCCGCAATTTGTTTATTACACAGCAATAAACCCGGTTTTCCGTAATGTAGCTATAAAGTCTATGGTTGGATCTTCTGGAAGGCAGCGAGTTCAACAAAGCGTTCTCGAAGAGCTTGAATTGTCAGTGCCAGACTTGGACGAGCAGAGACGCATCGGAGATTTCCTTGCAAGGATTGACGAAAAGATTGCGCTTAACGATAGGATAAACGATAATTTAGCGGCTTAGAGCTGGACAGCAGAGACGTCAATCTCGCCGGACATGAGCTTTGGTAGAAGCATGTCTCGCAGTGCTGTAAAGGTTTTACACTCTTCCTCGTTGGCACGAAATAAAGAGAACAATGGCTCAACCAGATCGTTATACTCTCTGAGATTATGTTCAGGAGGAATAACCACTTGAACAGAGCGCAAGTTCGCTTGGCTGATCTTTGGCTGAACAGCACCGGTAACAATAGATTTTACCGGAGTCTGCTTAAAGAGCATATATAGGCTCTCAACATCATAACCAAGCCTTCCAGTGAGAATGTGGGCATGGTTATTTACCCAGAATTGTCCCCACACATATTGCAGAATAGGGTAGCCAGCATCGTCAACAACAGTACCATCTTCTCCAAGAAGAAGATATTTACCGTCGAAGATGTAGTTATCCACAAAATCCATGAGAGAGGCTGCACCATAATAAGGATAAATCTTCTTCTCCATCTTCGTTCTATCTGCACCAGAGAGAGGGATACGCTTCGAGTCATGGATTTCGATGATCTCACCAACTGTGCCTATGCGCCAGCCATCTGGAAGATCATCTTGTACGCCATACGGGAAGAACTGTTTGTAAAGCGTTTGTGCTTGAGCAAGTAAATTATCGTTTACCGTCTGAATAACTCTCACCAGTGGCGAGAGTTTTACAAAAGGGACTGCCACTGAATGTCGTTCTCTTACCTCGAAAGGAGACACGACAATGACAGAACAACTCATCACGGAGATACAGCGAAAAATGCTGCCGTATCTTAACAACGAACAGCTCATGCACCTTCGGGATGCAATGGCTGAGACATTGGAAGGGGCAACGATCACCTATGATAGTGGCTCAATTCCAGCAGAAGAAACAGATGCAGTCGAAGCATTTATCACGGCAAAACGGATCGAAGGCTGCTCAGAGAAAACCCTGAGCTACTACCGGAAGACGATTGAATCTCTGATTGCCGGAGTCGGAAAGGCTGTGCAACAGGTCACCACAGATGATTTGCGCCGCTATCTAACCAACTATCAGGTTCAGCGCAGGTCGAGTAAAGTGACCATAGACAACATCCGCCGGATCCTGTCCAGTTTCTTCTCTTGGCTTGAGGATGAGGACTTCATCGTGAAAAGTCCGGTACGCCGGATTCACAAAGTTAAAACCGCAAAGGTTGTTAAGGACACCTACACCGATGAAGCGTTGGAGCTGATGCGCGACAACTGTACAACGGCGCGTGATTTGGCTATGGTTGATCTTCTGGCTTCGTCCGGAATGCGTGTTGGAGAACTGGTCACGCTAAACCGCGAAGACATCAACTTCAACGAACGCGAATGCGTGGTTATCGGCAAGGGCAATAAGGAACGATTGGTCTACTTCGATGCAAGGACGAAGATTCACCTTCAAAACTATCTTGAGGGCAGAACAGATGAAAATCCCGCATTGTTCGTTTCGCTAAAAGCCCCGTTTGACCGGCTGATGATCGGCGGTGTGGAGACACGTCTTCGGGAGCTGGGAAAGCGTCTGAATATCCCGAAGGTTCACCCTCACAAGTTCAGGCGTACACTGGCTACTACTGCCATAGACAAAGGAATGCCCATAGAGCAAGTCCAGCAGCTCTTAGGGCATCAGAAAATCGACACCACCATGCACTATGCAATGGTGAAACAACAGAATGTGAAGCTGGCACATAGAAAATATATTGGATAGGAGTAAAAAGATGAGACTTGGTGATTGTTGTAAAACTAATCTTCATACTTACTCAGATAAAGAAAAATGGTCTTTGATTCGTTATCTGGACACAGGTAGCATTACCGAAGGAAGGATAGATGAAATCCAGACCTTATATCCCGGCGTGGACAAAATCCCCAGCAGGGCGAGACGGAAGGCTTCTGTTGGAGACATCCTTTTCTCTACTGTTCGTCCAAATCAGAAGCATTATGGAATTATTGAAGCAGGAACCGAGAATCTTCTCGTATCCACAGGATTCACCGTTGTGACTGTTGATACCACTATTGCGGATCCTTATTTTATTTATTATTATCTCACGCAGTCTTCGGTCATTGAGTCTCTTCAAGCAATAGCAGAGCAAAGTACATCAACCTATCCTTCCATCAAACCATCTGACATAGAGGATATTGAACTCGACCTTCCAGAGCTGGAAACACAGAAGAAGATAGGTTCTACGCTAAGGATGCTTGATAGGAAAATAGCATTAAACGAAGAGATAAACGATAATTTAGAGCAGCAAGCTCAATCCTATTTTCAAGAATTATTCGTTGATAATGCTGATCCAGAATGGACTACCGGAACAATTAGCGATCTTGGTACTGTTGTTGGAGGCAGTACCCCTTCAAAAGCTAAACCTGAGTATTACACGGAGTCCGGTATAGCATGGATAACTCCGAAAGATTTATCTAACAACAAGTCGAAGTTCGTTTCTCATGGTGAGAATGACATAACTGAACTTGGCTTGAGAAATAGCAGCGCATCAATCATGCCCGAAGGGACAGTATTGTTCTCATCTCGTGCGCCAATAGGTTATATTGCTATCGCCGCTGGTGAAGTAACAACAAATCAAGGTTTCAAATCGGTTGTGCCTAAGCCGGAAATTGGAACACCATTTGTTTACTTCTTTTTGAAAAACACTCTCCCGGTCATTGAAGGCATGGCATCCGGGTCAACATTCAAAGAAGTATCTGGCAGCACTATGAAAAATGTCCCGGCGGTTATTCCTGACGCTGAAACTCTTGCCAAATTCAGCGACTTTTGCGCTCCTATCTTTGCACAGCAACGTATTTTGGAAGAGCAGAATCAATCGCTTGCGACATTGAGAGATAATTTGCTGCCCAAACTGATGTCTGGCGAGATCGATGTGTCTGCTGTCCAGCTCTAAGCTGCTAAATTATCGTTTA
>NZ_JBKXNW010000029.1:0-9979 GCF_047012705.1 Pseudoruminococcus sp.
GAGTTGCAGGGAGATTATTATATCCCTTGCCTTACTTTACCAACCGAAAAAGAACACAAACCTATCGGCTTATGGGGGCAGCGGCACAAACGCTACTTACAGGAACATAAACGGGCGGTTTACACCACGCTACTCACAAGCGGAAAATTGAACGGTTATCTTGCTGATATTGACGAACAGGCAGCGGAAATGATGTTTCGATTGGTCGAGCAAATGGCTGGCAAGGAGGGGGTAACCGAACAACTCAAAGCAGAAAACTCGATGTTGTGGGTTGGAAGAATGAACGAGATACAAGCAAGGGCAAGAGAAATCGTCAATATGGAAATTATTTACGCATAAAACAAAGGCGGCAGAGATTTCTTTCTGTCGCCTTTATTTGTAAAATTGTATTGAGTGATGTCGTATTACAAAGTTGATATTCTTTGTTTAAGCGAATAAAATATATATAATCTGCAATAAGGGGTATTATACTTGAATATAATTCGAGAGTGTCCTGTTCTTAAAAATTCAAAAAATATTGCACAGAAGGCTGAAAGCAAACAAAAACAGATTAGAAGAACTGAAAATGAATAAATTTTGAAATTTGTAAAAATCCCCCTGCGTAACATATTGCTTATGACGCTGCGTAATGAAATAAGATAGTGATGAAAGGAGGTGGAGGCTATGTCAAAATATACAACTGGAGAAATTGCAAAGCTCTGCGGTGTATCTGTCAGAACGGTACAGTATTATGATACCCGTAACATTCTAACACCCAGCGAGTTAACAGAGGGCGGAAGGAGACTTTATTCAGAAGAGGATTTAAAACGGATGAAGATTATCTGCTTTCTTCGTGATGCTGGCATTTCAATAAACAGCATAGGAGAGTTGTTGTCTGAACATGACCCTGGTAGTGTTATTTCCGTTTTGCTTGAACAACAAGAAAATATTCTGAAAGAAGAAATACATGAAAGACAAGTAAAACTTGATATGCTCGATGGTATTAAACAAGAACTAAAAACCATAGAAAATTTCTCCATTGAATCTATTGGTGATATAGCTTATGCGATGGAAAACAAAAAGAAAATGAGGAAACTACATGCTACCTTGTTGATTACAGGTCTTCCTATTAACATAATCCAATGGACATCTATTATTCTTTGGATAATTACAGGAATTTGGTGGCCGTTTGCTCTTTATGTTTTGGTAGCCATCCTATATGGAATTTGGGTCACTAAATTCTATTTCAAAAAAGTAGCATATATCTGTCCGCAATGCCATGAGGTTTTTAAGCCGAAGCTAAAGGAGGCTATTTTCGCAAGGCATACTCCTACTCTTAGAAACCTGACATGTACTTGCTGTGGGTATAAAGGCTTGTGTGTGGAAACCTATGGAGAGGAGGAAAAAGAATGAGTGAATTTATGGAATTACTTCCGTTTTTGCTTCCGTTGGCAATCGCAGAAATTGTTTTGTTGGGGTATACAATCTATCACATTTTAACCCATAAGAACTATAAAAGAGGCAATCGCACTTTGTGGCTTATTGTTGTGATTATTGGTATGCAGTTTATCGGACCAATTCTCTATTTCTTGCTTGGCAAGGAGGAATAAGATGAATGTACTAACAATACAAAACCTAATTAAGAGTTTTGGCAGTAAAAAAGTGCTTTGCGGACTTGAATTATCTGTTCAGGAACACAGCATTTTTGGGTTTATCGGTAAAAACGGAGCTGGAAAAACGACAACAATGAAAGCAATCCTTGGTCTTACAAAATGTGATAGTGGTGCAATCTATGTTATGGGAGAAAAAGTGCATTTTGGACAGACTAACACCAATAGGTATATCGGCTATTTGCCTGATGTTCCAGAATTTTATTCCTATATGACAGCGACAGAATATTTAACTCTCTGCGGTAATTTATGTGGAATGGATAAAGCAGATATTACAGCGAGAAGTACAGAGCTGTTGAAACTAGTTGGTCTTGGTCAGGAAAAACGGCGCATAAAAGGATTTTCAAGAGGAATGAAACAACGCTTGGGAATTGCACAAGCACTCCTAAATCGTCCAAAACTTTTAATCTGCGATGAACCGACATCAGCACTTGATCCAGCAGGGCGCAAGGAGATTTTGGATATACTTCTTGCAGCCAAAGAACAGACGACAATACTTTTTTCCACGCATATTCTTTCTGATGTAGAGCGTATCTGCACTGAGGTAGCTTTTTTGAATGACGGAAAAATTGCTATGCAAGGAACTATTGCAGAACTACGAAACAAGCAATCATCTAACGGATTTATTATTGAAATAGAGAAAAAAGAAGTTGCTGATATGCTTGCAGAGGCATTTAATGAACTTCAACATGCAGAGGAAAATGCGCTTATTTTTCAGGGAAACGAGAATCGTTTTTTTGATATGATGCAATATATTTCTGAAAACAGAATTCCTATACAAAAAATTGAACGATTAGAGCCTACGCTTGAAACTCTGTTTTTGGAGGTGACAAAATGAAATCTCTGTTAGCTCTTATGAGAAAAGAATATATGGAAGCTACACGAACGGGTAAAATTATGATTATTATATTACTATTTGTACTGTTCGGTATTATGAGTCCTGCGGTTGCGAAGCTAACACCATGGATGATGAAAATGCTATCTGACTCAATGGCAGAAAGTGGGTTGATTGTCACAAATGTTCAAGTGGATGCTTTGACTTCATGGACACAATTTTTTAAGAACATTCCGATTGCGCTGATTGCTTTTGTACTTATATTTAGCGATATATTTACTAAAGAATACAAATCTGGAACATTATTACTTGTGCTGACAAAAGGCTTGTCACGATATAAAGTTGTACTTGCAAAAACTGTGCTGTTGCTGTCAATTTGGACAGTTGGATATGAGATATGTTTTACCATTACTTATGGATACAATGAGTATTTTTGGGATAACAGTATTGCGAATAACTTATTTTTTTCAGCAACTATGTGGTGGATATTTGGCGTGTGGGTTATATGCCTTATTACTCTATTTTCATCATTGTTGAAGAATAACACAGGCGTTTCTTTGTGTATCGGAGGGACAGTACTATTGGCATATTTATTGAGTATCATACCGAAAGCAAAGTGGTATTCTCCTACTATATTGATGAATACCAACTCACTTTTGATGGGTGTAGAGGAAATAGACGCATATATAAAAGCTATAGTTATCACTGTTTTCTTGTGTATAGTATGCGTTGCTGTAAGTATTCCGATTATAAACAAGAGGCAGCTTTAAGTATGTGTATGAAGTATATGGATGCTTTGTCCTGTCTGCGGCAATAAAACCTGAACAATGATACAAGAAAATACTGAGATGAAAAACTTTCCTCTCTACTGTCCGAAGTGCAAGAAAGAAACAATCATCAATGTTCAAGATATGAAAATCACGCTTGCAGTCAGTAAATAATTATGTATGCCGCCGCTATGGGTAACGCCATAACGGCGGTTTTTTAATGCCTATCTGCTATCTCTATCAATGGATTTCTTACGCTGTTTTTGCGTAGGTTTCTGCTTGTTGCGTTCCTGTATCTCACGCAGATGTTTTAACACGCTCTGCTTTTCAGGCGGTCTGTGCTGTTCTTTAGCGGTGGCTGTTGGTTTCCTGCTGACTTGATATTCCCACTGGGCAAGGTCATGGTTATACTGTTCCACAACGCTTTCCATTTCTCGGAAAGTCCGCATAAATACCTGCACATCGGGATAACCGTCCCCTTTGAGCGTATCGGGGATTTTATCCAGCCTGTCGGCAATCTCCACTTCGGTTTCTTTGATTTTTACCTCCAACGCTTTTCGTTCTTTGCCTTTGAAAATTCCCTTTGTATTGGCAAGCTGCTGTTTCAACTGCGGCAAAACTTTATCCTGCAAGGTTTTGATTTCCCTTGCCCTATCCTGTACTTTTATCATCAGGTTTCTCATATGGCAAAACTCTGCCATATCAATGTCAAGCGTAGGCTTGGGTGGCATATCTTTCTCCCGAATAAGGTTTTGCAGAAAATCTTTTGCCTTTGCCACAATCCCACGGAACAGATTAGGAAGCCAGCCTTTGCTTTTAATTGACTGGCTTGCTTTTTCGTGTATCTCGGTCTGCTTGACTTCTAAAATCTTTGCTTCGGAAATACCCGATATGAGTGCCATATCCGCTGTCCTGTTCCATTCTTGCCTTGCGGCATTATCCGTTTCAATCTCGGCGGCTTTGGGATTGTTCTTACCGATTTTCTTTGTAGGGAGATAAACGCTGTTCTTATCAAATACCTTTAATTGCTGTTCAGGATTAGAGATATGTCGATTGATAAGGTCGGTGTAAATCTCCTTTACCTCCCGAAGAAAAGGCTCGCTTTTGAATTTATCATCTTTCACGGTAAAAAGGTGGCTTTCATAAATTTCTCCCTTTTTTATGACAGTGCAGCCTTTTCGTATCTGCCCGTCCTCCCCTGTGATTTCTTTCTTGGTGCGTACCCTTTTTCCCGTTTCATCATAGAACACGCTGCGTGTGGCTATCTTGATGTCAGGTTCAGGAAGCAGTTTTCTTTCGCTGAAGATAAGGTGGATATGATAGTTCGTCTTACGTTTGTTGTGGTGGAGGGCTGACACGCACTCCACACCATACCGCCTGTGGAACTACTCTGTAAAATCTTCAAGGACTTCCTGCGGCTCGTATCTTGTATATACTTCGGGCAGGGCGATAATCAATTCCCTTGCTTCAATACATTTGCCCTCTGTACCGCTTCGCTTAAATTCCTGCTGGCTTTCCCTTGCAAGGTTACTCCAAAATTCATTGTCGGCGGTGCGGTAGGTGGCATAAAGGTTTTCCTGCTTTGCGTGGCTTGTGATATAGGATATTCTTCCCTTGACATTGGATAGCTTCGACATCTGTATAAATGAATGTCTTGCCATATACTCCTTCCTCCCGTGACGGGCATACTCTTTTTGCAACCGAGAAATCGGTTGCCGCTGTTTCGGCGGCGTAAGCAGACGGACAGCGAAGAAAACAGTGGGCTGTTTTCTTCTGTATCATAGCGGCGGTGCATTGTCCGAAGCTGTGATACAGTGCCCCCTGCAAGGGCGAAATACCCAGAGTACAAATCGAAGATTTGTGCGAGGGGTGTATTTCGCTCTCAAACGCCGAGGGCTTGGAGAATGGTTATTCTACTTTGCGGACATCGTTTTCATTCAGCAGGTTTCTTCCCTGATTGACGCTCATAAATCGCTCTAAAGTATCCCTGCGGATAATCGCTTTTCTTCCGACCTTGAGGACGGGAAGTTTGCCCCAGTCTACCAACTTACGCATTGTATTTCTTCCGATACCCGTACATTCTGCTGCTTCTTCTATGGTTAAACCCATTTTGATGTTGCCCATTTTATCAACCTCCTTTCAAAACACGCATTTTGCAACTATGTATCTGTAATTATACTTATTTTGATGCCTCTTGTCAACTCGTTTTGCAACTTATTAAGAAATATTTTTGTCTATTATTAAATTTATGGTTGCAAAATAGGTTTTTCTGTGCTATACTATCAACAATAGGAGGTGAAAGCCTTGAAAAAAGAAATTACATTCACCGCAAAACAGGTCGGTGAACGAGTGAAAGAACGCCGAACAGAATTAAACTTAACAATGCCCGAACTTGGTAAGCGTGTCGGGGTAAACAAATCTACCATTCAAAGATATGAAGCGGACGGAGTAGACCCGAAGCGTACAATGATTATCAACGGGCTGGCAGAAGCACTCCTGACCACTCCCGAATGGCTGACAGGACTTTCCGAAGATAAGGAATATGACAGCCGCACTTTATGTGCAAGGGATATGGAGGAACATATCAAAAAATATCTTGATACGGTTTCTTCTGTGGTAAAGGGAGAACCGCACCAACAACTGCTTACCACATTCCTCGGAAAGATGATTGACCTCTATACGGTTATGACTTATCACTTTGCAGACGCAATGGCTGAGGTTGACCGTGTAGCGGAGGACGAGGGCTTAAAGCAGTCCTTACGCCGCTATGCGATTGAGTCAGGGGCGATTATGGAAAGGGTTTACCGTAAAGAAATGGAACTTCCTATCGAGAATATGAAGCAGTTTTTAGATGGGATTTTACATATCTACGATGAGGGACGCACCGCTGTAAAGATGGGCGACCTGTTCGGGATAGTGACAGCAGCCGAAGAAAGGGTTGCTGAAAAAGAAAAATTCCGTGGCACTTTGACAAGTGAAAATGCCGATTGACATTCATCGGCATAAGTGACACTATTACTTTACGCACACCATATGTCACAGTCCCGATTGCCACGGATAGAAAGGAGAAATTTATCTATGGCAAAAGGTTCTGTAAGAAAAAAAGGTAAAAAGTGGTACGCACGCTTCTATATCGAAGATGAAAGCGGCAGAAAAGTACAGAAAGAGTTTGTGGGAACAGAAAGCAAGTCTGAAACAGAAGCCCTGCTCAGAAAAGCAATCGCTGACTATGAGGAAAAGAAATTCGTTGCGAAGTCTGAAAACATCACAGTTGGTATGCTGCTCGATCTGTGGGTGGAGGAAGAACTGAAACCCGGCAATCTCAGCAATGGTACGGTAATGTCCTATCAGGGAACGGTCAACCGTATCAAACAGCACCCGATAGGAAACCGAAAGCTGAAAACCGTAACCGCCGACCATTTACAGGCGTATATAGACTTTCTCAGCTTTGGCGGTACAAATCCTGACGGTACAACCGCAAAGGCACTCAGCAAAGGGTATCTCCGATTGTTTTCGGCTGTTTTACAAGGGGCGTTCCGTTTTGCGGTATTCCCGAAAAGACTGATAACCTTTAACCCGATGCAGTATGTGGTATGGCGAGGAAAGAAAGAAGAATGCGAACTGTTCTCGGACGAGGACGGAGAAACTGCCTCCACACCAACGCTCAGCTACGAACAGTATCAGAGATTAGAGGACTTCCTGAAAAAGAAAAACAATCCTGCACTTCTTCCTATACAGATAGCCTATTATACAGGTTTGCGTATTGGAGAGGTCTGTGGTCTGACTTGGCAGGACATTAACCTTGAAGAACAATATCTGACAGTACGCCGCAGTATGCGTTACAACGGGGCAAGGCACAAAACAGAAATAGGGGCAACAAAGCGTAAAAAAATCCGCACCGTGGACTTTTGCGATACGCTTGCCGCAATCCTGAAAACTGCGAAAACAGAACAGCACAAAAACCGTTTTCGATACGGGGAACTGTACAGCCTTAATTACTATTTGGAGGTCAAAGAAAAAGACCGCACCTATTATGAGGTTTACAGTCTGCCGAGGTCGGAGGAAGTCCCAGAGGGGTACAAGGAATTATCCTTTGTCTGCCTTAGACCTGATGGGGCATTTGAAGCACCGAGTACGGTGGGGATTATGTGCAGGACAGCGAGAAAAAAGGTGGAGGGATTGGAGGATTTCCACTTTCATATGCTCAGACACACCTATACAAGCAATCTGCTTTCAAACGGTGCAGCACCTAAAGATGTGCAGGAACTTCTCGGACACGCTGATGTCAGTACCACAATGAACATTTACGCTCACGCTACAAGGGAAGCGAAGCGTACTTCCGCAAGACTGCTGGATAAGGTAATCGGCGGAGAATAAAAATTTCCCTTGTTTCGGCTCATAAGGGCAAAAACAAGGGAAAATACATTAGGTTTGAACATTTAGTAGGCGATATGCCTTGAAAATACAGGGGTTATAGAGGATTGAATAGATAAATCGGAATTTGTTGATTTAGTAAAATCAAATTTTCTTCACTAGGAGGTGTTTATATATGGCTGATATTGAATTTATTAGATGTTCTGGGACAAATGAAGATTTTATTGAGAACTGTCAGTTATTAGATATGGATTTAGATAGGCGAGTAGGAAGAGTTATTAAGAGAGATAAATATAAACAGTATAATCAGCTTGATGAGATAAAAGAGGTTGTAGTTGTGTATATTGATGGAAAAGCCGCTGGTGCTGGAGCAATTAGAGAATATCAGTATGGTGATATCGACAATGCAACCGAGTTGAAAAGATTGTTTGTCAGAGGCGAATTCCAGGGAAAAGGAATAGGAACCAAGCTAGTTCTTGAATTAATCGAGTGGGCGAAAGAACTAGGATATAGGAAATTGATTCTTGAAACTGGAGAATTGCTACAAGAATCGTGTCATGTATATCGAAAAGTAGGATTTAATAAAATGGAAAATTATGGTCCTTATGTTTCAATGCCAGAATCATTGTGCATGATGAAAGAATTGTAACGGAAAAGAACTCGACAACTTCCAGTTTGTCAATTACAGGTGACATTGAAAGAGTCAGCCCATTCAAGGTGCTGGCTCTTTCAAAAATTCCATTCTAATAAATTGCATGATAAGTTAGAGTAAAAATGAATACCCATTAGCCGGAAATGAATAGAAAATGAATAAAAGTGTGGTGTTTCGTATAATTATGAGTTAGTATACATCAGACACACTTTTGTAAAAAGGGAGAAATATTAAATACGGACTATTTGGAAAGAGCAGAGTTTTATATCAGGGAGCATCAGGACAATATCGTGATTGCAAAATTAAAGACGAACAAGCCTCTGACAGAAAACGATATTGACAGTCTGGAAGAAATTCTTTGGAAAGAAATCGGGACAAAACAGGATTATGAAAATGAGATTGGGAAAAAACCGCTGGGAGAATTTGTCCGTGAAATTGTTGGACTGGATATGAATGCGGCAAAAGAGGCGTTTTCTGCATATCTGTCTGATACCAATATGGACAGCAGACAAATTTATTTTGTCAATCAGATTATTGAATATATTGTACATAACGGAATGTTAAAAGACCTTTCCGTATTGCAGGAATCCCCGTTTACCGATCAGGGCAGTATCGTCGATATTTTCACTGATCTGTCCGTGTGGATGGGGATCAGAGGAGTCATCGATCAGATCAACGCAAACGCAGCCGCATAAGGGTATCACAGGATTTCATATTACAAAAAATACAGACACAGGAGAGGAACAACATGGATAAACACAATTATTCCGCACCCGTTTCGCTGAAAAACATTCAGGTGACGGACACCTTTTGGAAAGGGGAAATGGAGCTCGTACGCAAGGAGGTGATCCCGTATCAGTGGGATGCCTTAAATGACCGCGTGGAGGGCGCGACACCGAGCTTCTGTATGCACAATTTCAAGGCTGCAGGAAAGCTGAACCGGGAAAAGAAAGAAAAAGGAAACACATTTATTGCGCCGAAGTATACCTATCGCGGCTTTGAGGTGTTACCGGAGGATCAAGCAGTTAAAGATGACGAATTTTACGTTTGTGTTCCAGGACAGCGATTTTTCGAAATGGATCGAGGCGGTTGGTTATTCTTTAACGCAGCATCCCGATCCGGAGCTGGAAAAAATCGCGGATGGCGCGATCGATATCGTCTGCGCCGCACAGCAGGACGACGGATATCTGGACACCTACTATATTTTAAGTGGTCGTGACGCGACCTTTACGAATCTGAAGGACCATCACGAGTTGTACTGCTTCGGACACCTGATTGAAGGGGCTGTGGCATATTTTCAGGCGACTGGCAAGGACAAGCTGTTGAAGGCGGCGGAACGATTTGCAGACTATGTGGCGGCAAATTTCGGTACGGAAGAGGGAAAGCTTCACGGTTATCCGGGACATGAAATCGCAGAGATGGCCCTTGTGCGGCTTTATGAACTGACCGGGAAGGAAAAATACTTAAACCTTGCCCGGTATTTCGTGGACGAGCGCGGAAAGCGTCCCTACTACTTTGATCAAGAGCATCCCGAAGAAGTCAAAAAAGGGCATGAGGACGAGCTTCGTTATTCCTATTATCAGGCGCATCTGCCGGTGCGCAAGCAGGACGAGGCGTTCGGACATTCCGTGCGTGCGGTTTATCTATATTCCGGCATGGCGGATGTGGCGAGGCTGACAGGTGAGGAAGCGCTGTATGAGGC
>NZ_JBKXNW010000030.1:0-9058 GCF_047012705.1 Pseudoruminococcus sp.
TGGATGCAGCGGAGAAGCTGGCAAAGGCACTTAATATTTCCGTGGATCAGCTTCTGGGTACGGATGGTATGCTCGTTGCTCAGGCTGCGGAGCAGTACGGCGCACGAGGTGCCAAACAAGCGCAACAGCTCACAGATGAAGTAACTGGTTTGTTTACCGGCGGCGAGTTGGCACAGGATGATATGGATGTTATGATGCAAGCTATTATGGATGCCTATTGGCTGGCGAAAGAGAAAAACAAAAAGTACACCCCAAAGAAGTACCGTTCTAAGGGCAAGCAGGACTGAGTCCCGTTTATGGGACACATTGTGTGTTAGAATGGAAACAGGAACAAACTGAAAAGGGGTGAAGCCGATGTATGTAAGCACTTCGGAAATCGTACAAAAAGCAAACTCCATCGTTGCTCAATGCGGAACCCGTGATCCTCTCAGAATAGCAAAGGACTTAGGAATCGAGGTAATGTATTATCCGTTCAATGAACAGCGTGGAGCATATAAAGTCTTGATGCGTAATCGCTTCATCTTTGTCAAAAATGATCTGCATCCGGTTATGGAGAACATCGTGCTACTTCACGAATTAGGGCACGATGCTTTACATCGGGAGGAAGCCACGAAAGTTGGGGGCTTCAAAGAGTTTGAGATCTTCAATATGCGTGACAACCGTATGGAGTACGAAGCCAATCTCTTTGCCGCACAGATTTCCCTATCAGATGAGGACTTCCTTGAACTTGCGGAAAGAGGATACGATACACAGCAGATCGCACGGACATTGAATTCAGATATTAACCTTGTCGCTCTAAAAGCCGATACGCTGATTTCTCAGGGCTACCGTTTGCGCCAGCAGGAACACTGTAACGATTTTCTAAGATACGACAAATAACTAAGATGCCACCCTTTCGGATGGCATCTTTTTTATCACCTTTAATCAGCGCAAGCCGGTTTAGTTTTTTAGCTCAAACCCGAAAGAGAGCGCATCACCAAGTCGATGTCTTTGTTTTCAAGTTCCTGAATGATGTGCAGATAGGTTTTTTGCGAGGCAGCGAAAAAGTGCGGCGTTCATAGAAAAGACACAGGGCGGTAAGATAATTGTGCTTGACAAGTTTACTTGGCATTGATATAATAATGACAAGAAAACTTGGAAAGGAGCGATTCTGTTCAATGAATAAAGAGAAGATTTTGGAAAGCAGCCGCAGAGAGAACAAAAACAGGGATTTGGCGGAGATGGAAGTAACCGCGCAGGCAGGAAATATTGCCGGACGTGTTGGTGCTACGGTCTGCGTTGTTCTCACTCTTATCTTTCGTATCTTCACAAAAACATACTTTCTGAGTCCGTGGGTTGTTTATTTTAGCATCCTTACCACCCACACTCTTGTAAAGTATGCAAGGCTAAAGAGAAAAACCGACTTGATCCTCGGTATTCTCTATTTAGCGATGTGCCTTACATTTCTTGCCTTTTTTGTCCTGCGGCTTGTGGAGGTCAAGGGATGAATGACGAGCTGAAATTGAAAAACAACCTCAAGGAAGCACGCGCAGAGAAAAAGCTATCCCAAACACAACTGGCGGAAATGATTGGTGTATCGAGAAACACAATCAGTTCCATTGAAACAGGGCAATTCAATCCGACCGCAAAGCTGGCATTGATCCTCTGCATTGCTCTGGACAAGAAATTTGAAGAACTGTTTTATTTTTAAGGAGGAAGCGAATGGATCATATCGTCCTGTTGATCTTAGGCATATTCATCTCCGTTATTGGAATCGTGAATATGACTGGAAATATCAGCACAATACATTCCTACAACCGAAGAAAGGTCAAGGAAGAAGATGTACCGAAGTACGGGAGAGCCATCGGCACAGGTACACTTATCATCGGCGCATCTTTGATAGTGGCATTTGTCACAACTTTCTGGAGTGAAGAGGCAATGTCTTTCATTGTTATTCCAGCGCTCGTCATCGGCTTGGGCTTTATCTTGTATGCACAGTTCAAGTACAATAAGGGAATCTTCTAACTCATTTTTTTGAAAACCTATTGACTGGCACCTTGGGGGATAGCTTATCCTATATGTGGAGGTGAGAACAATGCTCATAAATGAAGTATGCAAAGAATGTAACCTGACCAAAAAAGCAGTTGAGTATTACACAGAACAGGGACTAATCCAGCCAAGGATAAAAGAAAACGGGTATCGGCAGTTCTCCGAGACAGATGCTTTGAAGCTCAAGCGGATTGCAGTTTTGCGTGGACTGGGCTTTTCCGTTCCAGAGATTCGCACAATTCTTGAGAATGATAGCCGTACAGCAATTTACGATGTCCTCAACAGGAAAGAGTTTGAAATCGTCGAGCTGCAAACAAAGCAGGCATTGATAAAACAACTTGCGGAAAGCGGCGATTGGGAGCATATTGAAGGACAAGTGGAGGCGCTTCAAAACAAGCAATCCATATTGAACCGTATCCTTGATAAGTTTCCGGGCTTCTATGGAAAATTCGTATGCTTGCACTTCGCTCCGTTTTTGAGCGAAACAATCACAACAGATGAGCAGAGGGAAGCGTTTGAAACGATCATCCGATACTTGGACGGCGTTTCAATAGCCGTTCCCAGCGATGTGCAGCAGTATCTTGATGAGATTAGAGAAAATGCTGATGCTGCTGTGACGCAAAGCGCATCTTCTGCACTTGCGGCAGCTATGGCAGACCCGGAAAAGTATATTCACGACAACAAGGAAATACTCGAACAATATCGAGCAGTTGCGGAATCGGAGGAATATAAGGCATCTCCCGCCTACCGGCTGCAAGAGTATCTAAAGCAATTCCAAAGGGAGAGCGGCTATAACGATGTATTCATCTCCGCAATGCAGAGGCTTAGCCCCGCTTACTGCGAGTATCACAAATCCCTGCAAGCGGCGAATGAGGTTTTCCTGCAACACTTTCTTTAATGTGTATCGCTTGCGCCAGCAGGAACATTGCAATGATTTTCTGAGATACGACAAATAACTAAGATGCCACCCTTTCGGATGGCATCTTTTTTATCACCTTTAATCAGCGCAAGCCGGTTTAGTTTTTTAGCTCAAACCCGAAAGAGAGCGCATCACCAAGTCGATGTCTTTGTTTTCAAGTTCCTGAATGATGTGCAGATAGGTTTTTTGCGTAGTGGTCATACTCGAATGTCCAAGACGCCGGGCAACGCTTGCGATGGAAACGCCCGTAAACAACAGTAAAGAGGCGTGTGTATGCCGCAGTCCGTGGACAGAGATGACAGGGATGTTACAGGCTTTGCAATGCCTGCCGAGAATGTCGTTCACCGTCGAATTATAGACAGTGGAGTTGACAAAGATGGGCTTATCTTCGGGAAGGTGCTTTACCAATTCAGAAAATTGAATGACAGTTTGCCAGTCAATTTGAATTTTCCGCACAGACGACTTATTTTTCGTAGGCTGGAAGCCGCCCTTTCCCTTGTAGTCCCAAGTCTTGCTTATGGACAGTGTTTGATGGGCAAAGTCGAAGTCTTTCGGGGTAAGAGCCAGTGCTTCAGAAAAGCGCATCCCCGTCTTTGCTACCAACAGGATAAAGTAGTCCCAATTCACCTTATCCTTCAGGTCAAGCGAGATCAGCAGCGTATGTAGCTCAAACTGATTGAGGTACTTAATTTTCTTCGCTACCGGTGGCTTCCCCTTTATGATTGCCTTGCGAGTAGGATCTCTTTCAATCAAGCCCTCATCAACAGCATCAAGAATAGCTCCCTTGAGCTGGTGGTGAAAATCCATCGTGGTTTGGCGCTCGTGGAACTCAGCATAGTCGTTCAACAGCTGCTGATAAGCGATCCGGTTCATATCACATACTCTCAGGTTCGGGACGAGCTTAACGAGCCATTTCTGCGTCATCAGGTACTTATCCATCGTCACCTTTCTGATTGCGCCCTTCTTATACACCGTAATCCATTTTGCATAATATTCACAGAACAAGTCTGTTCGTTTGGTTTCTGTTAGCATCAGAAGTCCTCCATTTCATTAAAAATGGCTTACGCTGATGAAGGGTGATAAGGTTGTCGAGCTGCTGAAAGAAACCTCCAATAGTCTGTTGTTCTCGCATCGTTGGCGGCATCATCAGCTCCATTACAGCCATTTGCTTTCCCGAAACCTCGACGAAAGTTGATCCAGCCCCAACAAGCTCTCCATATCGTTTTAATTCTTCGGTTCGAGAAAAAATGAAGTAAGAGTCAAGCTCTCCACGATGTGGGACAATGGACTGAAATCCCTGATTAGTACAGCCTTTTCGGGTTAAAATAGCTGTTTTCCCGATCCCTGCACGAGATGTAAACAGGACTGTACCGGGAGGAAGCATTTTGGCTGAACTATTCTCATAACCCAAGCCGGTTATCTTTTTCTGACTCGAATTTGCATAGATTTGATCCGCAATTTCAGCAGGTGCATACCAATCAATATCACCGTCCCAATAGCTCTGATTTCCTGTACTTGGGGTTCCACCACCCACAATGTCAGCAATATCTCCCAACTTACGCTGTTCCCAAGAAGAAGCAGTTCGCTTTTTATTTGCGGTCAGGATAAGCCTGCCCGCACTTCCGGTAAAAGAAATGCACTCACGCTGATGAAGGGTGATAAGGTGGTCGAGCTGTTTGAAAAATGCCCCGATGGCTTGCTGTTCAATCAGACTTGGAAGCCAAGTCTTCAATTCAGAAAACTCTGTTCGATTTACAATTTGCATTGTTCCGGCAGCTGCGGAGCCTTTCATTTTTGCAGACCACAATGCACTTTCTGTTAAAAGAAAATAAGGATCATACTTGTTTTCATTCGGGGTTAATCCGTTAATCTGCTGATTGAAACTGCCCGTATTTCCAAGCATTGTGTTCTTTCCGATACTCGCAATGCAGGTTACGAGTATAGTGTTTTTCGGAACAACACGACCGACTTGTTGACCTAAGTCGCTCAATTTCCTTGCACTTTCAAATGTGATGTTCTCACATATATCAGTCGGAGTAACCCATACGATTCCGTCATCTGAATAGTAGTCAGGAATAGATGTTGATGGGGTGTTGCCAGTCGTAATTGTTCCTAACTCACCCAGCTTACGCTGTTCCCAAGAAAATGTTGAAGCGGTGAAGTTCATAGAGATACAAGCCCGAAAAAAGCTGAATAAAAATACACATTTACGCTGATGAAGGGTGATAAGGTTGTCGAGGACTGAAAAGAACGCTGAAATACTTTCCTGCTCAATGCGGGAAGGAAAACATACCGGACCTTTCAAGGCGTTCTCAGCGGATACTTTCATATCATTCTTTGCACCCTTATTGACCAATGGATGCATATAGTTATTCATTCGTGCGTGCTGCTCAAAATACACTTGAATGAAGTCCGAAAAAGCATTTTCCTTCGGATGATAAACGGCATACAAAGTTGAGACAATGCCTGGTTTTCCTTTGTTTGTCTTGATTATTCCATACGGATTAGAGTTAAGAGGTGACTTTGTATATACTACATCACCCGTCTGAACAACACCGTAATTTGATACTGATGCACCAGCGAAAGAACGACCTTGAAACTCAATCTGATTAACTATTCCATAGTCGCCTGAAACGGACAAAACATCAGACCTACCATATATGTTGCCAGTGTTCTTTTCGGCGGAAACAGTAAGGTAATCTTCTAACTTACGCTGTTCCCAAGAAAAATCAAAAGAGCCAAGGAAACACCTTGGCTCTCTTGTTAAGACCGCATATTTTTTCATTTTTCGGCTTGCTTTAGCGGTGATGGCACTCATTACGGCACATCAACCTCAAATCCACCGGTAAGAATGAACTGCCGCAAAAGCTGATCCGTTTTCATATTGACCTTGGGCGGAATCAACTTGGTTTGTTCATATGCTTCAAAGAATGCTTTTGCTTTGGTCTTATCGACGCTCTTTTTCAGCTCGTCAAACCTGCCAAACTCATTGATAGTCGCTTCATTCAGGTTAAGCCCCATCATATTCCTGAGTTTATCCTCATCAAGACCGAAGATAGTCGCAAAACGGTGAATTTGGTCATCTTTTGCTCTAAACTGATACTCCGTGATGTAGTCACGAAGCGTTTTTCCGTCCTCGGCAATGACATCGCCTCGCTCAATGTCGTGCAGAAAGATATTTGCGTATTTCTGCTCCTCTTGCGTTAGGGCAGCAAAAGTTTTGTGAAGTTCTGCCTTTGCTTGCTCAATAGATTCCTCGGACGAACCTTCCTGTCGAATCAATTTGAGGTACTTATCGAAGCGACTGTTCATATAATCGGCATCGATAACCCCTGTGTCAATTTCAGTCAGGTATCCAACAAGATCGTATGGTATATCTATGTCTTGTGATCCGGGATCATCGGAAGAGGCAGCGGAAAGCTCTTTATAACGCTGTGCCAAAATCAAAAATGCGTTCTCATCGAACTCCATTGTAATTTCAATCGAATTTCCACTTTCCTCGTCCTTGAATGAGTAGGTGTGTTTGTCCCACCTAAATCCTTGGATTTTAGCAGCTTCAAGGTATCCGTTGAAATCTCTAAACAGCGAGGCGAACTTAGCTCTTACGGTTCCGTCCGCAGGCAACTTTTCAAAGTCAGGGATACCAGCATTCTTGAACAAATAGGCAATATCATCAAACACAGCGTTGAGCTTTCCGAGGTTGTAAGACAGTTTTTCAACGAACAGACCTATCGGTCTATCGCCGGAATAGAGCTTAACAGCTTTGCTCACATTCTGCTCCATCGTATGCGGCTTGCGATAATATCTGATGATGCCAAAAGGCTTATCGGGTCCGAAAAGTCTGTTGGTTCTGGAAAATGCCTGAATGATGTTCTCATACTCCAGTATCTTGTCCATATACAGCGTGTTGACCCACTTAGAGTCAAAGCCGGTAAGCATCTGATCCACTACAATCAGGAGGTCGAGCTGCTTCTCAGGCTCTCTTTCGACCCGCTTATATTGCTCTTTGTGGGCAAGGCGTAGAGAAAGGTCTTTTTTGAAGCGAGCGTGTGTAGCAATCGAAAAATCCTGACCAAACATCGTATTATAGTCAGTAAGGATTTCGATTAAGCCTTGCTCTTTATAGAAAGCAATCGGCTGCCCTCTGTATTCTTTGTAGTCACCATCTTCATTGCTGATATTGGGGTCAAAAAGGCAACTGATCCTAAGTTTCGGCATTGCAGCCTTCAACAGTCGATAGTAGTCTATTGCTTCGGGGATGCTGCTCGTTGCAAAGATTGCGTGGAATTTCCCGTTGTGACTCAAAGTAAGCCAGTTTTCTTGAATATCCTCAACAACCTTGCTTTGATGCTCCGAGGAAAGGTACTGAGTTTTTGGAAGATAATCTTCAATGCCCTTGACCCACTTTCCGTCATCGCCCAAGAAGCCCGCCATCTTGACGGTGGAGGAGTCCATATACTCATAGAATATTTTTGCCTTTTTGGGATCGCTGATTGCTTCTTCTTCGGTTGCTGCTTTTGCTTTTTCCAAAGCAACCACCTTGCGGACATCCTTATCACGGAAAGTCAGGACTTTATAAGGATCAAATCCAAGCACATTCTTATCCCTGATACCATCAGCAATGCTATATCTATGGAGTTCATTGCCAAAAACATCTGTTTGGGCATTGTTTTTCTTTGCATTCTCCTCAAACACCGGTGTGCCGGTAAAGCCAAAGAAGATGGCATTGGGAAATGTTTCCTTGATGATGGATAGCATATCTCCAAAAGTTGAACGATGAGCCTCGTCAACAATAAAAACAAGCCGTTTGCCGTTGATTATTTCAATGTCGCTTGCATTAAGTCCTCCGTCCTCATCTCGGATATTGCTCATCTTCTGAATAGAGGTAACAATTAGGGTATCTGCCGTTGCGTTGCTTTTCAGCTTAGTCAAAAGGACATATGTGTTCTCTGTTGCCTGCACGGTTTCGTTCTCGTCCGCAAATGCCCGATATTCCTTGAGCGACTGCGTTCCTAACTCAATACGGTCGGTAAGGAAAATAACCTTATCAGCATCATTGGAGTTTGCAATCAACTGAGCCGACTTAAAGCTCGTCATCGTCTTACCTGAGCCGGTGGTATGCCAAATGTAGCCGCCACGCTGCTTACCGCTATCCCACTTCGTTTTAGACACAACATCGGAAATTGCGCTGGCTGCGTAATACTGGTAGCTTCGCATTACCTTCAGAACACCGTCAGCATTGTCGGCAACAGTATAAAAACCAATGAGCTGGTGCGCCATAGGGATGGACAGCAGCGAGGAGGCGATAGCTTTCCAATCGTTGATAGGCTCATTATTGAAGTCAGCCCAATGGAAATAGTAATCCGTATTGAACTTTCCGTCAGGTCCGGGATTCGCAAAATAACGAGTTTCTTCAGGGTTCATTGCAACAAACACCTGAACGAGCGAGAACAATCCGGTAAAAACGCCCTCATATGAGTATTTCTCAATCTGATTATATGCTTGACTGACGGGGACACCGCTGCGCTTCAGCTCGATATGTATGACCGGCATACCATTGATGAGCAGCATCAAATCGCCACGACGGTCATTTAGCATTTTTGACTTGCTCGGAAAAACTGGTTGCTGTACGATCTGATACCGGCTCTGTCCAGCGGCGATTTCTCTGCGATCATATATTTTCAAGCTGATTTCAGTGCCAAAGTGGAGCTTGTCGTCAGGGTTATCACGCTTGATGGACACAGTTTTTCCGTTGATAAAGCCATTGAGTTTTAACGGGGTTCTAAGTTCCGTGATCTGCTCAATAATCTGCTGCATTTCGCCATCCGTAAGAGGATAGTTATTCAAGCGGTCAATTCCACGATTGTTATCATACAGGATCTTTGCCCAATTTCGGATGAGGTCTTGCTCGGTTGGGTTCTTGATAACTTCTTTTTCCCAGCCTTTATCCGCCAAGACTTTAATCAGGGCTTCCTCAAAGTCCGCTTCTTTTTGGAATGTCATTCGATTTCCTCCTTCCTGCGATATTGATGTCACACGAACATCTTTTCAAGCATAGATTTCTTGATATTTTGGAGCTTTTCCAACTCACGCTGATGAAGGGTGATAAGG
>NZ_JBKXNW010000031.1:0-8726 GCF_047012705.1 Pseudoruminococcus sp.
ACCAGGTGATTCCTCGCCAGGGCGAAGTCAATTCGTGGCACTTCGCTCATGTGACTTCGTGTGTGGATGACTGGAAATACGATATGTCCGAATGGCATCGCAACTGGCAGAATCGATTCCCCGAATCCACCAGAGAGGTGGTCATTGAGTATAAAGGAGAGTCTCATCGAGCTGATATCCTGACTGGAGGCTATGTGATTGAGTTTCAGCATAGTCCCATTACTTCAACGGAGTTTGAACGGCGCAACCTTTTTTATACTAAAGCCGGATATAAAGTTACCTACGCATAAGGACAACATTTCAAATTACCGTTCAAGTAGCATTGAAAAAGCCACTGACTCTGAATTATTCAGGGTCAGTGGCTTTTCGTTGAAAACGAGGCTGCATTCTGGTACAATCTATGTGTATAAAAGGAACTTCTCATAATTGCACCTTATCGGAAGTTGAAAGGAGGGGCACTGTGAGCGAACTTATGACGAAACACGAGATGACTGAGGAAGATATCAAGTTACAGTATATTACTCCAGCGATTGAGAGCGCAGGCTGGGATAAACTTAAGCAAATTAAAATGGAGTACAACTTCACGGACGGTCGTGTCATCGTCCGCGGAAATGTCACAGCCAGGGGAAAGAGAAAGCGCACAGACTATCTGCTTTACTACAAGCCCAATATTCCTTTGGCTATCGTCGAGGCAAAGGATAACAGACACAGTGTCGGAGCCGGAATGCAACAGGCCATCGAATATGCCGAGGTGCTGGACATCCCGTTTGTGTACAGCTCAAATGGCGACGGTTTCTTGGAACACGATATGAAATCCGGCAAAGAGCGTGAATTGATGTTGGAGCAGTTTCCCTCGCCGCATGATCTCTGGCAGCGGCACATCGGCGACGAGCATTTCACGCCGGAGCAGGAACAACTTATTACCGAGCCGTACTATTTCCAGCTGGGTGATAAGACCCCTCGCTACTATCAGCGCATCGCCATCAACCGCACCGTTGATGCAGTAGCCCGTGGGCAGGATCGTATCCTCCTCGTTATGGCGACCGGTACCGGCAAGACCTATACTGCGTTTCAGATCATCCACCGCCTTTGGAAATCCGGTCGCAAGAAAAAGATCCTGTTCCTTGCTGACCGTAATATCCTCGTTGACCAGACCATGCAACAGGACTTCAAGCCTTTTGCAAAGGTCATGACGAAAATCGAGGGCAAAAAGCTGGACAGCTCCTATGAGTTGTATCTGTCCCTTTATCAGCAGTTGGCCGGTGATGAGAATGAAGAGCCGTTCCGTGCATTCCAGCCGGATTTCTTCGACCTTATTGTCATCGATGAGTGTCACCGTGGCAGTGCCAAGGAGGATTCCCGCTGGCGCAGAATACTCGAATACTTCCACAGCGCCACCCAGATCGGCATGACGGCTACGCCGAAGGAAACGAAAGAGGTATCCAATATCTCTTACTTCGGCGAACCCATCTATACATACAGTCTGAAGCAAGGTATCGACGACGGTTTCCTTGCGCCGTACAAAGTTCTCCGTGTCGGTCTGGACAAAGATCTGGAAGGCTGGCGTCCCACAGCGGGACAGCGGGATATCTACGGCTATGAGATTGATGACCGTGAGTACAATACCAAGGACTACGACAAGAACCTCATCATTGATGAGCGTACCAATGCCGTTGCAAAACGTATTACTCGCTTTTTGAAGGAGAACGACCGCTTTGCCAAGACCATCGTATTCTGTGTGGATATAGACCATGCAGAGCGTATGCGGCAGGCGCTCGTGAATGAGAACAGCGACCTTGTGGCGGAGAACGCCAAGTATGTCATGCGCATTACCGGCGACAACGCCGAGGGCAAGGCGCAGCTCGACTACTTCATCGCAGAGGATAGCAAATATCCCGTGATCGTTACGACTTCCAAACTGATGACAACTGGCGTGGACTGCAAAACATGCCGGCTCATCGTTTTGGACAACAACATAAACTCCATGACCGAGTTCAAACAGATCATCGGTCGTGGTACACGACTCAAGCCCGATTATGGCAAAGAGTATTTCACCATTATGGATTTCCGCAACGCCTGCCGACTTTTCGCAGACCCGGAATTCGATGGAGACCCGATCTCTATCATTGATGACGACGATGATCCCGGCGAAGAGCCGACCATCGATCCGCCGAAGCCGCCCGCCCCGACTCCCGGTCCCTGCGGGGACACCGACGATCCGCCTGAAAAGAAGCATAAATACCGGGTGCGTGGTGTCGAGGTCACGATTTTGAACGAGCGAGTCCAATACTACGACAAGGACGGTAAGCTCATCACGGAAAGCGTGACGGATTACTCCAAGAAGAACATTCTCGGTGAGTATGCCACCCTGGATTCGTTCCTCCGTGCCTGGAACTCCGAGGAGAAGAAACAGGCAATTATTGATGAACTCCAGGAGCGTGGCGTTCTGCTAGAGGCGCTGCGCGAGGCATCAGGCAATAAGGACATCGACGATTTTGACCTAATCTGCCACATTGCCTACGACAAGGCACCGCTGACGAAGGCAGAGCGGGCAAACAATGTCCGCAAGCGTGGATACCTCTACAAGTATTCCGGCTTGGCACAGGAAGTTCTGAGTGCGCTGTTGGACAAATACATGAACGAGGGCATTCAGGACATCGAGAACCTCGAAATCCTGTCCAATGACCCGTTCCGCAAATTCGGCACCCCCATGAAGATTGCAAAGCTGTTCGGCGGCAAAAACGGATACATTCAAGCCATCCGTGATTTGCAGAAGGAAATCTACGCTGCGTAAGGAGATATAAGCTATGAGTTTAAATAACCTGGTAAAACGACTGCAGGACATCATGCGCAATGACGCAGGCATCAACGGCGATGCCCAGCGTATCGAGCAGATGGTTTGGATTCTCTTTCTGAAGGTGTATGACGCCAAGGAAGAGATATGGGAGTTTTACGACGAGAATTACACCTCCATCATCCCTGAGGAGCTGCGCTGGCGCAATTGGGCCGTAGACCACAAGGATGGCAAGGCTCTCACCGGCGATGCGCTTCTGGACTTCGTGAACGGAAAGCTGTTCCCGACCCTCAAGGCCATCGCAATCGATGAGAATACACCCATGAGCCAGATCATCGTCCGCACCGCCTTCGAGGACAACAATAACTACATGAAGGACGGCATCCTGCTCCGCCAGGTTATCAATGCCATTGACGAAATCGACTTTGAAGAGTACGAGGACCGTCACGCCTTCGGCGAGATCTACGAAACGATTCTCCGCAGTTTGCAGAGCGCCGGTAACTCCGGTGAATTCTATACGCCCCGTGCGGTCACGGACTTCATGGTGCAGATGATCAAGCCGAAGCTCGGCGAGTCCATTGCGGACTTCGCCTGCGGTACAGGCGGCTTCCTTACCTCTGCGCTGAAGGTGCTGGACGCCCAGGTGCAGACTGTCGAGGACAGAACGGTTTACAGCAACTCCATCTACGGTATCGAAAAGAAGGCGCTGCCATTCCTTCTGTGCGCCACAAATATGCTGCTCCACGACATCGACAATCCTCGCATCATCCACGGCAACAGTTTGGAAAAGAATGTGCGTGAGTACAAGGAGAGCGACCGCTTCGATGTCATTCTGATGAATCCTCCTTATGGCGGCAACGAAAAAGAGGGCGTGAAACAGAATTTCCCGGCTGACCTTCGTAGCAGCGAAACCGCAGACCTCTTTATGTCTGTCATCATGTATCGGCTGAAGCAGAACGGCCGGTGCGCCATTATTCTGCCGGACGGCTTCCTGTTCGGCACGGATAACGCAAAAATGGCGATCAAGGAAAAACTGCTGTCCGAGTTCAATCTCCATACGGTCATCCGTATGCCGCACAGCGTGTTTGCGCCGTACACCTCTATCACAACAAACATCCTTTTCTTCGACCGGACGCATCCCACGACGGAGACCTGGTTCTATCGTCTGGATATGCCGGAGGGATACAAGAACTTCTCCAAAACGAAGCCCATGAAGCTGGAGCACTTCGCCCCGACTGTTGAGTGGTGGGACAACCGTGAGGAAATCACTATCGACGGCTTCGACAAGGCGAAGAAGTACACCGTCGAGGAACTGAAAGCACGGAGCTATAACATTGACCTTTGCGGCTATCCTCACGAAGAGGAGGAGATCCTGCCGCCAAAAGAACTGATTCAGCAGTACCAGGAAAAGCGGGCCAGCTTGAACGCTGACATCGACCGCATCCTTGCCCAGATCACCGACATCCTTGGCATCGACATTACGGAGGAGGGCGACGAATGACTGCGCAGCAACTGAAAAACTCCATTCTCCAGATGGCTGTTCAGGGCAAGCTCGTGCCGCAGGACCCGAATGACGAGCCCGCCAGCGTTCTGCTGGAACGCATCCGTACGGAGAAGGAGCAGCTCATCAAAGAAAAGAAAATCAAGCGTGAAAAGAACCCCTCCGTCATTTTCAAAGGTGCCGATAATACTCCTTATGAGAAAATCGGCGATGAAGTGCGGTCGCTGGCGGATGAGGTACCGTTTGACATCCCCGATTCGTGGGAGTGGGTGCGTATTCGCTCCTTGGGAGAGATTGTGCGCGGTAGCGGCATAAAGCGGAACGAAACAGTTCAACAGGGTCTCCCGTGCGTCCGCTACGGTGAGCTCTATACAACCTATCAGACATCGTTCACTTCAGCTGTTTCATTTATTGCCCCTGATCTCTACGAGAAATGTAAGCATTTTTCGTATGGCGATGTGCTCATGACTCTTACCGGCGAGAATAAGCCGGATATAGCTAAAGCTGTAGCGTATTTAGGAACAGAGCCAATTGCCGCAAGCGGCGACCTTGCTTTTTGGACTCAGCATGGCATGAACCCGCTTTTTCTTTCATGCATTATGGCTTCGCCGTATATAATCGCCCGCAAAGTAGCTTTAGCAACCGGCGACATAATCGTTCACATCTCAGGAGACAAGCTGGGAACGATACTGCTTCCCGTCCCGCCGCTTGCCGAGCAAGAAAGAATTGTAGCTTGTATCCAAGAAGCTGAACTGGTCATTGAGAATTACGCAATTAAGGCAACAGCTCTCCAAAAACTACAGGATTCTTTCCCAGAAGCCCTAAAAAAGTCCATCCTGCAAGAGGCAGTCCAGGGCAAGCTGGTACCGCAAGACCCATCCGACGAGCCTGCAGAGGCTCTGCTGGAGCGTATCCGGGCGGAGAAGCAGCGGCTCATCAAGGAAGGCAAAATCAAAAAGGACAAGCACGAATCTGTCATTTTCAGACGGGATAATTCTCATTATGAGAAGTTGGACGGTGTGGAGCGCTGTATCGACGATGAACTGCCGTTTGAGATACCGGAAAACTGGTGCTGGTGTCGCCTTGGAACAATCGCTGCAGTGTTGGGCGGCAAGAGAATTCCTGCAGGCAGAAAACTAACCGAATGCAACACGGGTCATGTCTATATCAGAGTGTCAGATATGACGGATGGCGGTGTGTCAACCGACCGGCTATTGTATGTCCCAGAAGATATTTACCCCTCGATTTCAAAGTATATAATCAATAAGGCTGATGTTTTTATCACTGTTGCAGGAACGATTGGACGAGTCGGAAAAATCCCAGACGAACTCGACGGTGCAAATCTGACCGAAAATGCAGATAGGCTTGTTCTCGCTGTCGTGAATCAGGATTGGCTCATTAAAGTGCTTCAGTCCGGGATGATTCAAGAGCAAATTGCAGAGGCAACAACGCAGGTCGGGCAACCCAAGCTGGCAATAGTCAGAATTGAACGCTTTCTTATTCCGTTACCGCCACTCCACGAACAGGAACGCATTGTCAGCGCCATCAATACGACGCTAAGCATAGTGCAGAAATTGTAAAACAACCAGGCATACGCCACCAAAGCTGTGCGTATGCCTGGTTTCCATTTACCAGTCTATGACCTCATCAACGATGGCTCGTTGTTCGGTCGAAGTTTTGCGGAGATAAATGCGGGTGGTTTCGATACTTTCGTGTCCCATAAGATCGGCGAGGAAAGCAATGTCGTTGCAGCGTTCCAAGAAGCTCTTTGCAAAGCGGTGACGGAAGGAGTGTGGGTATACAACCACCGGGTCAATGCCATACCGGACAGCCAGCTTTTTTAACTGCCCGGAGATGCCTCTGGTGGTGATTCTGTCCCCGTATTTATTCAAAAAAATGAAGCCGCTTTCTTGGTGCTTATCGTTCAGCCAAGAAAGGGCTTCATTTTGCAGAGCCTTGGGTATGTATATTCGTCGGAGTTTACCGCCCTTCGAATATAAGTCCAAATGCCCCAGTTTGATGTGTTCCACCTTGATCTGTATGAGCTCACTGACTCGTGCGCCGGTAGCGGCCAGGAAGCGTATTACAAAGTACCAGAAGAGCTCGTCATCCCGCTTGAGGCAGTTTTTGAAATACTCATAATCTGCTTCGCTAATGACATTTTCCAGAAAGGCTTTCTGCTGCACTCGTACAAACGGCATTTTCCAGCTCTCTTTGCCAATGCTCTCCAAGTAGCAGTTGATTGCCCTCAGACGCAGATTGACGGTCTTAGGCTTGTAGTTCTCAATCAACCACACCTTATACGCCCGCAGGTTCTTTTTCGTGATACCATCGTACTGCGAGCTGTATTGCCTAATGGCAAAAAGGTACGAGGATATCGTGTTTTCCGAGAGGTTTGTGCCTCTCAAGTGTCTTTCGAATTCTTCTATCATAGTGAAAGACCTCCTTTCACTATGATATTATACCGTGTTCCTTTTACAGCCCTTTGACCAGCGGGAGTAATTCCTCGATCCGTTGAACGATGCGGTGCTGTTCGGCAAGCGGAGGTAGCGGCATTAAAGTCGTCACAATTTTCTCTTTCGAGATATTCGGTTGTGCTCCTCCTTCGCCACGCTTGATAAACGCTGTCCGCTGTGACATCAAAAAGTAAAACAGGAATAGCGTTTCAACCCCATACACAGGCTTGCACGCACAACACGCCTGATTTGTGGTTGCTGAGTAAGTTAAAATTCCAAGTTTGCCTATGGTAGCACCGTACATTGCCATAAGCACTGATCCCGATTCATTTAACCGTACTGAGGTTTTTTCAAGAGCCAATTGGCTGATTCCCTCTGGAATGTCAGTTATATAGGAGTCTGTTAAATCACCGGTTTTTAACCACGGAATACTACCATCGTAATACTCCGGGTGTGTTCGGCTGGGAGTTGCACCAGACCCCCAATCGCCAATATTACCAAGCCGCGCCCACGCCCAAGATTCCGGGATCTCAAAGGGCAGTTCATCGTCGATACAGCGCTCCACACCGTCCAACTTCTCATAATGAGAATAACGGGTTGCTGGACAAGGGTGTCAGTAGGTTCATCGCCGTTTTAATTGCATCTATAATTCGTCTCTGTTCGGACAGTGGCGGTACAGGAATGAGCATAGCCGCAAACTCATCAAATTTGAGGCTCTCTACCGTTGTGACTGATTTCACCAGCTCTTTGAGGATGAACGGCTCAAAGGCTTTAATCCCATAGAACAACCATTCTGATAGCTCAATATCATATAGCGAGAAGGCTTTTATATCCTGGTTTATAGTGCTGTCGATACCCAGCTTGCAGAGAGGTAGTAATCTTTTCAGAATGCCGCTTCGGGCAACCAGAAGGAGCGTACCGGCTGGATACAATTGCATAGTAGCTGCTGCCAACTCGGAAATATGCATCTCAGAGTCTGTAATCACTGGACGCTTCATGTCCTTTGAAGTTACCCACGGCACATTACCATTCCAGAACTGCGGGTTTGACATCGAGGGCGTTTTACCACTACTGAAAACGCCAAACGACGAAAGGCGTGCCCAAGCCCAGTTCTCTGGTATCTCAAACGGGATCTCATCATCAATGCAGACCTCTTCGGAACCTCGCTTTTCATAATGAGAATTATCCCGTCTGAAAATGACAGATTCGTGCTTGTCCTTTTTGATTTTGCCTTCCTTGATGAGCCGCTGCTTCTCCGCCCGGATACGCTCCAGCAGAGCCTCTGCAGGCTCGTCAGACGAGTCTTGGGGTACCAGCTTCCCCTGGACCGCCTCTTGCAGGATGGACTTCTTGAGCCGCTCTGGAAAGGTGGTGTTTAGGGTGTCCAGAGTTGATTCAACATCGGCGTAAGCGTCGGTATACGGCTGTAGTTTATCGATGGTTTCTACAATTCTATGTTGCTCTGCCAGAGGAGGAAGTGGAAACAAAAGTGAGTGAATGGCATTTGAGGACAAGCCTTGAATTCCTATTCCTTTTCCGCCTATCCAGCCAATGTGTTTGTATAGGTCAAACAGATAATAAAAGAAACGAGTACAAAGCGGCACATACGCTCTAAGTCTGTGAATGTGGTTCTGGATGCACATCGGATAATCATAAGACCAGATTGAAGCTCGACCTATGTCGCCCCCCTCACATACTAAGAGGTCCCCCTTGATAACAGTACACTTTTCGATCTCGCTCTCAGAAAAATACATTTCCTTCAAATTATCGAGTTCAAAGCGATCCCAGTACAGATTGGATGTTGTGATGTATTGTTTCAGCTGACCTGTACAATTTGCGGCATTTAGGGCTTTACCGGTGTTGTGCTGAAACAGTTCTCCCAATCGCACCCATTCCCATGAATCGGGGATGTCGAACGGCACCTCATCCGCCAGCGACCGCACTTCATCGCCGATTTTCTCATAAGGAGTATTAT
>NZ_JBKXNW010000032.1:0-8327 GCF_047012705.1 Pseudoruminococcus sp.
AATATATTGATTAACTGTGTTGTGGAAAGAGGATTTTCTTCATCGGTTCTTTCCAATAAAATCTTTTGTAGGTATAAAATTCTTGGCTTTGTTTCCATAGCCTGCCCTTTCTAAAATAATTACTCTGCTCTTGTGTCCGCTAAGTACATTCCCCAATCCTTTAATTCTTCTGGCATATCATACACCGATTTTCCTTTATAATCACATCTTTCAGCCTGTCCCGGTGTTTCATCAGAAAATGTATCCCATGCTGTAATTAGACTTTCTACTTTTTCAATTCCATGAGCTTCAAAAAACTCATTATAGTTCGACAACTGCTGACTATAAATTGTTACCACGTTATATTTATCAAGCATGATTTCGTCCTGACTCTCATGACAGCCAAATCCAAATCTGTTCATGCCGTCATTGATAAGAAGTTCTCCGTATCTTTCCAATAATACAAGACATTCTTCCTGTGAACACCCATCTATATAATAAACATCTTTATGTGTTTCCTCTAATATTCTCGGAGCAACTGGATTTTCTCTGTCACACGTAACTGGTAATTCTAAAATAAAAAATAACGGTTCATCATGCATTACAATGAAATGCTGGAATACTTCTTTTATCTTTTCTACATCAACATTAGCCATTAACGTCACGTCATCTGTCACTTCGTATTCCTCATTCAATCTTTCCGGCTCATATATTTTATATCCCTTAGCAAGATTTAGCATCTGCACTTCTCCTTCAGTATTTAAATTTCATTTTTATTTTGTGGTCTATTTTACCACGAACTATTTATAGCTATACAAAAGTGCTTCTTCAACAGCATTTAAAATATCTATTTTAAATTCCTTCTTTTTCATATTTAATGCACTAAGCATTTTTTTATTTTCTTTAAAAGTCTTATATAACAATCTTTTATCGTTATCATCTAAATCTATTTTATAAAGAAGATTAGCAAACGATATAATCAATGTCTTGAAATCATTACACAATGCTTTATCTGTTTTCCTTCCTTTCCAAGAAATAAACTTTTCAAAATCTTCATTTCCATATTTAGGCTGCAATCCAAGTATTGGATTAACCAATAATTGTGTAGATGACAACATTAGATTAACATACGCCCCAAGTTCATACTGCTGTGCTTCTGTCATTGCATCATAATCTGTGCCAAAACTCTTTACCTTTACAATCGCATCTCTTAACAATTTGCTTTCTTCATCAATTCTTGTAATTCGTTCACTCAATTCAACAACTGCAAGTTTATATGATTTGACATCACGTTTGCTAATCAGTGTAAAAATTTCTTCGATTCTTTTTTTCTTACTTGATGACCGCCAAAACATAATGCCACTCGCTACAAGTGCAACGCCTGCAATAGCCCACCCTACTGGTCCCGCAAGGGTTAGAAAAGCTTCTCCAGCTGCCATTCCACCACCACCTGCTGCAAGTGCTCCACCACCAAGCCAAGCTAAAGCTGCATTTGTTGCAGCCGCCCCGCTTAATGTTGAAATTGCCGTTCCTGTTGAAGCAACTCCAAAAGTAGTTGCAATTCCCATAGCTGCTGTCGGACCCATTGCTGCAACAGCAACACCGGCACTTACTCCGGCTGCTCCTGCTCCTGCATTTTTTACCGCTGCTGCTTTATAATCACTTTCTATTTTCTCAGCTTGTTGTTTCCAATTCAATCTGATTTTTTTTAATTTTTCACACTCTATTTTCTTTTCACTTGGTATATTCCGAATCTCATCAAATAACTTTTGAATGTTATTTAATTCAATGCATAAATTGTTTGAATGTTTTCCAAGTTCTTCAATTTTTTTGTTCGTTTCATTTATCGCTGCTTGTGCTTCGTCTTGTGCTTGCTGTAATTTAGATTTCTTCTTACTCATTTCAATGAACCTCCTCGGAAATAGCAATCTATGTCTGCCTTTGATTTTATTCTTTCATTTTCAGGCACATTTCGTAATTTTGCCAATTCAACTGATTTGTTGAAAGACTCTTTATATGCATTACTTGATTTAAAATCGCTAACAAAAGTCATCAACAATTTATCATCATATGTCTTGGATAGAATTTTCAATCCTTCCATATAATCATCTATAATCACTTTTTCTCTTTTCATGAATATAGCTTCATTATTGGCTTTACTACGCTGTATTCCTCGTTTTGCTTCTCCATAAAGAGAGATTGTCAGCCGACCAACACCGACTATATTCAATCGCATAAAAAATTCGACAACATTGAAACTTCCTATTCCTTTTTCAAATCCTCTAATTGTTGCATCGCCAATATCTATTATACAAAATGTCCCATGTGCAACTGTCAGCATACGCTTTACAGTTGCATTCGAAAATGGTTCACACGATTTCCAAAGTAATCCCCAACTCCTATCTTTTTTAGGTACAGATATATAATATCCAATCAGGCGTCTTATTGAATATAACAATCTTACGACCATTTCATTGATAAAAACCGGTATTGCCTGAGTAGTTTGAAATCTTACATCGTATCCCTTTTCAAATAACTTCAAAGCAAGCTCATTTACGGATTTATCAAATTCAGTCACTGGAATATTTAGTTTTGCCTTAATTGCAATTACATCATTACTCCAAGCCCATATTGGAGATGGTATTCCCATTCCTCTGCCTTTACTACTTGACGAACCAGATACATCTGAAATCAAATGACCAATCCAGTTTGCAATACCGCAAAATAGTTTACTTGGTATGTTTTTTCCTTGAAGTTCAAATTTCCCATCTGAATTATTTAACGAAATCAATTCTCCATTTGATACGAAATCTGAAGTATTTGTAAACTGATTAAGGATGGAAAAAAACAAACCTAAAAGTGTTGGATTATGTCCCAACGATTTAAAATGATGGTTTGATGGAGTCAAATCAATCAACTCACGAAATATTCCTCCACCAACACTTTGGTCATATGGGATTTTAAATTTCTTCTCCAAAAATTTTATTGCTGATGATAAAGAATTCTTGTCCCCCGTATATCCACATATTTTTGCAAAGTCTATTGTTCTATTTGCAAACCATTTATCTGTTATATCCCCTAATGGTGACTCTCCTGGTTTACCCACAAGAAAAACATCAATTATTCCACATAACGCACCCGAACTTGCAGACAATATATAATCCAACTTATCACATTCTGGAGTCAACAGCCTTATTGTTTCAAGTGTTTCATTAAGCTTATCTTCCAAATCTTTCAGTTCTTTATTTGCATCAATAATTGCATCTGATATTGTGTTTGGAAATATACATCTATCATTTTCTATATTTAATTCAAATAAAACAGCTTTATTATTTTCCAAATCAATTCCCTGTACCTTTCCAAATGAAACATATTTTTCGCATTCTATGCTCTTATTTTAGCAAGCCATTCTTCTGCAAGTAATTGATAAAGCAATCAATCATCTTTTTATATCGGTCAATAATATCATTCTCCGTAAAGTCAGTCGATGTAGCTGTCAGGTCAAGAAGTTCAACAACACCTGTTCCCTCTTTTACCTGACCTTTACTGTTCGTAAATCCCTCATAATACTTCTTCTTATCCGTAAAACGATAATCAGAAGCACGAATGTTGATTCTTTTCTCAAGTAATGCTTTATTGCCCAATGACTCTACATTCCGAGCATCTGTTAATGAATTTTCTTTCTCGTTCCTATTCCGAGCATAAATATGTTCAATCTCAAAAGTGGTTTCAAGTGAAAGTAGTGGCTGTTTATCATTCTGATATGCCCACCAAGCTATCATTGCTTTTGTAATTGGGCGTGCATTATTGAAGCTGAAATTATCAAATATACTTCTTATAGTATCCGCATCGAACTTGTATTTTGAAAATTCAACAGGCTTATCATTTACGATATTTACCATCTCAGCATACACCGGGGTTCTAAGTGCATTTACGCCCGGATTTGTAATAGCATATGTCCATATAAATCCAGTTATCTTTTGCAAGAATGTATAGAACTTCTCATCATCAAGCAAACCTTCATCATCTTTATTTTGCATAAAATATACGGATACAAAATATGTCCACATTCCGTTTGGAGCATAGTTCAATACAAAAAATCGCTTCAAAACTCTATTTGAAAATCTTTCGGTATCTTGATTGGAAACATCTTCCCAAAATTCAGCCAATACAATCAATTCCGTTAATGTATTAGTGTCTTTCAAAAGGGCATAAGAATTTTTCTCATAAAATTTTCTTAAAGCTTCTGTTGTAGATGATACAATCCCCATTTTTGCACGGACAAAATACATATATCGTGTAAACAATTCGTCCATCGGTGTACCAGAAATCGGATGGAATATTCTCTCACAAAGTTCTTCGAGCTTTTTCCATTGAGCAATAAATTCTTCTTTTTTACCCAATTTAGAAAAATGCTTATAAAACTGTGCCTTAAAAATATCCGCATCAGACAGCGGCTTTCCTCTATCATTAAGCGTTGAAAAAATACGCAACGCTGTATCCTGCGACTCAGCTTCAATCGGAAGGAGAATACAGTTATTCATAATACGGGTAGGTAAATAAGCAAAGTATGTAGGGTATTTGGACAAAAATTCATCAATATTATTCTGGAAGAATCTGAAGTTGCAAGCGTATTTGCTTTTCATTTCTTTATTGACAATTCCTGTTCTTAATATTTCAAGAAATTCTTCCTTGTCATTATCAGTAGCAACCTCAGAGTCTATCTTGAGCTGTGACATATCAGGCTCGCCAAATTCATCAGTTTTCCATAAACACTTTTCAATGTTCTGCTTTGTTGATATAGAAGCCTTGTCCTGCATATGACCGAACTTAGAATAGAACGCTCTTAAAAGCAACATAAGAGTTGTCAATCTCTGCTGTCCATCAATAACCTCTAATTTATCCTCATTTCTGAAAGTTACAATCGGACCGAGGAAATACTCGCTATTACTATCAAATTCTGTCTTTCCTTCATCAGGAATAGCAAATGAGAATATATCATCCCAAAGCGTTCTGCATTCAGCTTCGCCCCAAGCATAAGGTCTTTGATAATCTGGTATTAAAAAGTCCGATTTTTTACTCTGAAATAAATCTTTTATTGTTTTTTGGTCAACATTTAATTTTGACATAACCCAATTCCTTTCTCTTCTAAGTTCTATCTTCTGAAAATTACTCCTGATACAATCAGTTTTTAATTCGCATATTTCTTGAAGTTCTCTGCCTGCTCAAGAACTTCCTTGTAAACATCATCAATGGTTACTGGCGGATAGCCGAACTCATCAAGCAGCAATATCAAATCCACTTGCAAGTTTGCCTTAATATCATCACGGGCAGACCAATCGGTATAGCGTGACTTATCATCAACAATCAACTTTATCCTCTTGGATAGTTCAATCATTTTATCGTCCGGATATTCAAACTCAAACTTCTTGGAAACTGCTTTCAAAATATCATAGAAAGCTTTTTCTTCATAATCTATACCCATATTCTTGAAGGAGTTCTTTTCTGTTTTCAGTTCAGACAACAACTGTGCAAGCTGCTCCGCAACATCATCAAGGACTTCGTTGGCATACGCTTCATCACGACGACGGTTATTATACTCATCAACAACTTTCTTGAGTCTGTCTGCAAATTCCACACCCATAATCTTATTGACTTTCTTAAACTCGTCAATCGCCTGAGAAAGAAGTCTTTGAAGTATCTTGATTTTCGTATTCGGCAACTGAATAGCATTTATCTTATCCATATACTCATCGCTGAAAATATCAACCGATATATGTTTTCCGGTTTCAAACAATTCCTCAATGCCATCAGACTGAATTGCACCCTCAAGCATTTTGCGAACACGAGCGTTCATCTGCTCAATATCCGGTGCATCGCCCTTTGTCAACTTGAAAAGGATAGAACGGACAGCACAATAAAAATGGATATAATCCTTATCTTCATCAGAGAATTTCTCACTTGAACTACAAAGGTTAAATGCCTGCTTCATTCTCTTGACTGCTGCCATAAATCTTCTTTCCAGTTCTTCAGACAACTGCACATACTCAACCGCACGGTTCAGGCAGGCAAGCTGTTCGGTAGGCGAACCATTAAAGAAATCACTGCTGTTAAAGTTATGGAACATCTGACCAAGAACTTCTAACTGGTCTTTTACAATCGTGATAGACTGCTCCACACCTTCAAATTCTTCGCTCTCAAAATTCGTATATTTCTTGAGGGCAGTATTCATATTTTTCTTGATACCTATGTAGTCAACAATCAAACCTTTATCCTTGCCCTCGCATACACGATTTACACGGGAAATCGTCTGAATAAGGGTATGCTGCTGAATAGGCTTATCAATATAAATCGTATCAAGTTCCGGCACATCAAAACCAGTCAGCCACATATCTACAACAATGGCAATCTTAAAGTTTGATTTCGGGTTCTTGAACTGACGGTCAAATTCTTTCCTATCCTCTTTTGTGCCAAGCATATCAAAGAGGTCTTTTTCATCATCTTTATTACGAGTCATAACCAACTTGATTTTTTCCATTGGCTTCAACTCTTTTTTATCTTTTTCGCTCAGAACAACACCGTCATCACAAATTTTCTTTTCTGTCCATTCCGGTCTGAGTTCCTTTACTATCTTATAGAAATCGTATGCTATGTTTCGGTTGGAACATACAAACATTGCTTTGCCTGCTACGGTTGCACCTTCTGCCACACGGGTTTCATAATGTTTGATAAAGTCCTCCGCAACAGCACGAAGTCTGTCAGGGTCGCCAATAATAACTTCCATTTTGGCAACTGCTTTCTGACTTTCTTCTACTTGATGTTCATTTGCTCCCTCAAGTTCACACTGAGCATAGTATTCTTCAATCTGTCTTACCTTGTCCTGATTGAGCATAACCTTAGCTGCACGACCATCGTAAACAAGATTAACTGTAATACCGTCCTTAACAGCTTCCGTCATTGTATATGCGTCTACAACACCACCAAAAACTTCGATTGTTCCATCAACCGGAGTTCCGGTAAATCCTACATAAGTTGCATTTGGCAAAGAATCGTGCAGATACTTGGCAAATCCATAGGTTTTCTGAACACCGGACTCTGTAATCTTAACCTTTTGGTCGAGATTGATTTGGCTTCTGTGTGCTTCATCAGAAATACAAATAACATTTGTTCTGTCCGTAAGAAGTTGCAAATCCTCTGTAAATTTCTGAATGGTAGTCAGATAAACACCGCCACTTTCTCGTCCCTGCAGCTCCTCACGAAGTTTCTCACGGGACTCAATGCTTACAACGGTTTCATCTCCGATATATTTCTTTGAACCGACAAACTGCTTGGAAAGCTGGTCGTCAAGGTCTGTTCTGTCTGTAATAATGAGAATAGTCGGGGAAGAAAAGTATTTGCTTTTCATCAACATACGGGTAAGGAACAGCATTGTATAACTCTTGCCACACCCTGTCGCTCCGAAGTATGTACCACCTTTACCATCTCCTTCAGGGCGAAGATGAGCCTTGATATTCTCATACAATTTATTTGCCGCAAAGAACTGTGGATAGCGGCACACTATCTTCAAATCTTTATCTGTGTTATCCGGGAAATAAATAAAATCTTTGATAACTTCAAGCAAACGGTCTTTTCGGAAAAGTCCCTTTATCATTGTTACAAGAGAATTGATACCGTCCAGTTCTTTATCGTCTGAATTTATCTTCCTCCACGCATAGAAGAAATCATACGGGCTGAAGAAAGAACCGTATTTATTATTTGCTCCGTCACTGATAACAACAAACGCATTATATTTGAAAATCTCCGGAATATCTCTACGGTAACGGATTGTAAGCTGCTTATATGCGTCCATTATGGTTGTATTTTCTTGTACCGCACTCTTAAATTCAAGAACAACGACAGGAATACCATTTACAAACACAATGCCATCAGGAATACGCAACTGATTATTTACGCCTTCAATTTCAAACTGATTAACCGCTTTGAAAATATTGTTTTCGGGAGTGTCGAAATCAATAAGTTCAATATAAAGGTCTTTCTGCGTTCTATCCTCACGGTTAAGAATAAAGCCATCGCAGAGCAACTTAAATACAGCCTTATTTGCTTCATAAATCGTACCGGAAATATTACGCAGCATTAGAATGACACTATCCACCTCACTCGGTGTGATACCGTCTTTCGCATAGCGATTATAGAGGTATTGCTTCAGGTCGTCCGTAAGCAGAACCTCTGTCCTTTCTCTGTGTATCTGGTCGCCACTGACATAGGTGTATCCCTCGTCTTTGAACAACTCCATTATTGACATTTCCAATGCGTGTTCATTAAAATTTGCCATTGCGTTCACTCCTTTT
>NZ_JBKXNW010000033.1:0-5759 GCF_047012705.1 Pseudoruminococcus sp.
TTTTTTATTATTCTTTAAAAGAGTTGTATTAGGTGTTTGTAAAAAGTGACACCTTGTCGGATAGGAGTTGCGAATAAATCCCTATATCTTGAAAAAATAGATTATTCATAGTATAATGTCAAATGAGTAACTGTAACCAAAAGGAACGGAGAATACGAAGGAGCGTTACAGATGAGAATAAGCTACAACAAACTTCAAAAACTTATGATTGATAATCAAATGAAAAGACAAGATTTAATGCGTGCTGCGGAGATTTCATCGTCTGTTGCAACAAAATTAAATAAGAATGAAACAGTATCCCTTGATGTGCTTATGAGAATCTGCAAAGTATTTCATTGTGATATTGGCGATGTATGTGAAGTCATATTAGACGAATGATATGAGGAGGTCTGAAGATGGCGGCAAGTGGTAAGAAAAATATGTTTAACGAAGCTACCCGTGTTCAAATGCCAGCAATGGTTCATTTGACACGCCTTGGTTATACCTATTTCGGGAAAATAACTGAAGATATGGCAGGCACAGTATATGACCCTGATACCAATATCTTAATTAACGTTTTCAAGGAGCAGTTCGCACGGCTTAATCCTACCCACGCAGGAGAAGCGGAACAGACATTGAAAACTATTAGGCAGGAATTAGATAATGATGATATAGGACGCAGTTTTTACGAGCGTTTATCGTCTGTTTCGCCTGTTAGATTGGTGGATTTTGAAAATCCAAAGAATAATACATATCATTTTACCGCCGAGTTCACTTGTAAGCGTGACCAAGATGAATTTAGACCTGATATTACATTGTTTGTAAATGGACTTCCACTTGTATTTGTTGAAGTAAAGAAACCGAATAATCACGGCGGTATGGTTGCAGAAAGCAAGAGAATGAACCAAAAGAGATTTCCTAATAAAAAATTTAGGAGATTTTTGAATATTACACAGTTGATGATTTTCTCTAATAATATGGAATATGACACTATGGGTGGTATTGTTCCGGTTCAGGGGGCATTCTATTGTACGACGGCAAAACAGTCTGCACCGTTCAACTGTTTCAGAGAAGAAAATCCTACAAATTTGGATATTGCACCTTATAATGCAGATTTCCCATATAAGGATATTGACCCGATTGTTGAAAAGAAGATATTGACTGACTTTAATTGTCAGGTTATTCATACTTCTCCGGAATATCAAACAAATTTAGATACCTATACACCGACCAATCGAGTACTGACATCTATGTGCAGTCCTGAAAGATTGTTATTTATATTAAAATATGGAATTGCCTATGTTCGTTTTCATAAAGAAATAAATGGCAAGATAGAGTTTATTGAGCAGAAACATATAATGCGTTATCAACAGATGTTTGCTGCCTTAACAGTAAGAAGTAAGATTGATGAAGGTGTTAATTCAGGTGTTATATGGCATACTCAAGGTAGTGGAAAGACAGCCCTTTCGTATTATCTTACTTATGTTCTTTCTGACTATTTCAGCAAACAAAATAAAGTTGCAAAGTTTTATTTCATTGTTGACCGCCTTGATTTGCTGAAACAGGCTTCAGAAGAATTTGAAGCTCGTGGATTGGTTGTGAAAACGGCAAGTTCCCGTGCTGAACTTATGGAGCAGTTCCGTAACAATCAAGCACAAGAGGGAAATACGGGAAAACCTGAAATTACAGTAGTAAATATACAGCGTTTTGCTGAAGATAGGTCAAAAGTTGACCTTCCTGCGTATGCAACGAATTTGCAGAGGGTGTTTATTATTGATGAAGCACATAGAGGGTATAAACCAGAAGGCTCATTCTTGGCTAATCTTCTTGATGCAGATAAAAATGCAATAAAGATTGCGTTGACAGGAACACCGCTTTTGAAAGAAGAAAGAGAATCTTGGAGAGTTTTTGGTAATTATATTCATACATACTATTATGACAAATCAATTTTAGATGGATATACGCTGAAAATTATCCGTGAGGACATAGAAACTCAGTATAAAGAGCGACTTTCTGAGATTTACGAAAAACTTGAAACTTTGGTAGAAAAGAAAGACGTAAAGAAAAGTCAGATTGTTGAACACGATAACTATGTCAAAGAGTTGCTTAGATATATTATTTCTGACCTAAAGAGATTTAGACAAATTCAGGGAGATAATACGCTCGGCGGTATGGTCATTTGTGAAACAAGTGAGCAGGCAAGGAAGCTGTTTGCGTATTTTGATGAAATTCAAGCAGAACTTAATAAAGATGCTTCTATGAAAAGTCATTTGCGAGCTGGACTTATACTTCACGATAGTGATGACAAAGATACAAGAGATAAGATTATTGATGACTTCAAAAATAATATGACAGTTGATATTCTTATCGTTTTCAATATGCTTCTTACCGGATTTGATGCACCAAGATTGAAACGCCTGTATTTTGGTCGAAAATTGAAAGACCATAATTTGTTGCAGGCAATTACAAGAGTCAACAGACCGTATAAAGAAAACCATTATGGTTATGTCATTGATTTTGCAAATATAAAAAGGAATTTTGAGGAAACAAATGAAGCATACCTCAAAGAGCTGAATCGTTTTAATGACCCGAATGAAGTTGGTGAGGGAAATGAAACAGATACATTCAAACAGGTTATTGAAGACCCGGCAGAACTCATTAAACAAATGCAGGAAGTGCAGCAGGTTCTTTTTAACTACACCACAGATAATGCAGAAGAATTTAGTTCTGAAATATCCACGATTGAGGATAAGCAGGAATTGCTTAAACTTAAAAAAATTCTTATTGCTGCTCGTGATTGTTGTAATTTGGTAAGAACCTTTGGCGATGATGAGTTAAAGGAAACATTTGCAAAAATGGAATTAACAAAATTGCCATCATTGATTTCAGAGGTGCAACATCATATTGATAACATAAATCAGAAAGAACTTTTTGCAAGTGATGATACCACAAAGTTGCTTGTCAATGAAGCAATGGAGGATATTACTTTTAATTTCAGCAAAATCAGCGAGGAAGAATTGAAAATCGTCGGTGGTAAAGACGCAGTAACAGAAAAGTATAAAAAGACTGTTCGTGCCTTTACTCAGAATATCGACCCTGATGACCCTGAGTTTATTACTTTGCAGGAAGCATTTTTGCTTCGCTTCAAGCAACATGGTTTTGAACCTAAGAGTGTATCTGAGATTGAGGAGCAAGGAAAGGAATTGGAAGATATTCTGAAAAAGCTTGATGAATTGCAGAAGAAAAACACGGTTCTGCTGAGAAAATATAATGGCGATGCGAAATTCGCAAGGGTTCATAAAAGAATCAGGGAAGAAAATCTTGCTCGAAAAGCAGCAAATAAACAGCCGATTGTTTCAGAATATGATATGTCTATTATGAATGTTTTACTTTCTATTAAGTCTGATATTGACCAGAAAGTGTATGACAGAAATGATATATTGAAGAAAGACGCATATTTTGAGAGAACGGTTATGACACAAATAAAAGCAGGCATTGATAAGTTGGGAATAGCGAGTGCTCGTGAGGATAGAGTATTTATACAGAGCAGGATTACAAAACAGTATCTTGACCAGTATAACCAGACTTATTCAGTGGCATAAAGGAGAACACAATGGAAGAAATAAAGACGATAAAAGAAAAAACCATAGAGTTGATAGATGCCTTAAAAGCAACTTGTCAGACCTATGGTATGGGAAACGATGGTAACGAATATAAAATTATCACACAGGTTTTCCTTTATAAGTTCCTTAATGATAAGTTCGGATATGAAGTAAAAAAAGTAAGTCCGGTTCTTAAAAATGCTGAAAAATGGGAACTTGCTTATGCAGAAATGTCAGAAGATGACCGCTTGGATATTTTTGATAGTTTACCGTCAGATATTCCATTACTTAATCCGGAACATCTTATTGCCAACTTATGGAATCAGCAGGCAAAGGGCGATTTTGATTTAATCTTTGACAGCACGATGACAGATATAGCAGATAAGAATATTGATATATTTTCAACTCAGACTGCTCAGAATACAAAAATACCGCTTTTTGAAAAGCTGACACAGTATGTAACGGACGATACAGCAAGAGCACCTTTTGCCCGTGCTTTGGTTGATAAGTTGGTAAACTTTTCTTTTGAAGAAGCATTTGAGAAGCACTATGATTTCTTTGCAGATATATTTGAATATCTGATAAAGGACTACAATACCGCAGGCGGTGGTAAGTATGCAGAGTATTATACTCCTCACGCTATTGCAACGATTATGGCAAGATTGCTTGTTGGAAATGCAACTGATTTACATAGCATTGAGTGTTATGACCCATCAGCCGGAACAGGAACACTTTTGATGGCTCTTGCCCATAAAATTGGCGAAGATAAGTGTACGATTTTTGCACAGGATATTTCACAGCGAAGTAATAAAATGTTAAAACTTAATCTTATCCTGAACAGCTTGGTATCTTCTCTTGACCACGCAATTCAAGGAGATACGCTGATTGCTCCATATCATAAGAGTGATAATGGACAGGAATTAAGAACTTTTGATTATGTAGTTTCAAATCCGCCTTTTAAGATGGATTTCTCAGATACAAGAGAGCGTATAGCAGCAATGCCCGTTCGTTTTTGGGCGGGAGTTCCGAAAGTACCTGCCAAGAAGAAAGAGAGTATGGCAATTTACACGTTGTTCATTCAGCACGTTCTTAACTCATTGAAATCAACCGGAAAAGGTGCGATTGTAGTTCCTACCGGATTTATAACTGCAAAGTCGGGTGTAGAAAAGAAAATACTACAACATATTGTAGACGAACATATTGTTTATGGCTGTATTAGTATGCCGTCAAATGTATTTGCTAATACCGGAACGAATGTATCAGTATTATTTTTCGATAATTCAAGAAAAACAGACAAGGTTGTACTGATAGATGCTTCAAAACTGGGAGAAGAATATAAGGACGGTAATAATCAGAAACGCAGACTTCGTGATTTTGAGATTGATAAAATTGTTGATACATTCCTTAATAAAGAAGCCGTTGATGATTTTTCAGTTGCTGTTACATATGATGAAATCAAAGAAAAGAAGTATTCACTTGCGGCTGGACAATATTTTGATGTAAAAATCGAATATGTTGAATTGTCACAGGACGAGTTTAATGCTCGTATGAGTGCCTATGCAGAGAAACTGCAAAAATATTTTGCAGAGGGCGACAAACTGAAAACGGAAATCATGGAACAGTTAAAGAAGGTAAAGTATGAATAGAATGAAACTTGGAGAAATACTATCAGTAAAGCATGGGTGGGCTTTTAAGGGAGAGTATTTTGCGGAAGATGGAGAACAAAGTATTTTAACTCCGGGGAATTTTTTTGAAAAAGGGGGATTCAAGCCTAATAATGGGAAAGAACGTTACTATACAGGAGTTTATCCAAAGGAATATTTGTGTCATAAAGGCGATTTGATAGTTGCCATGACACAACAGGCAGAGGGACTTTTAGGAAGTACAGCGTTAGTTCCTGAAAATGATAAATACTTGCATAATCAGCGAATAGGACTGATTACTTGTGATGAAAAGCGTTTGAACAAATTATTTGCATATTATCTTTTTATGACCAAAAGTGTAAGAGAGCAGTTAGAACGTAGTTCATCAGGTACGAAGGTAAAGCATACATCGCCCGAAAAAATTTATGATGTTGAGGTAGAAATTCCCGATGTGATTTCTCAACAAAAAATTGCAAATTTGTTATGGTCTGTTGATGAAAAAATTGCCAATAATAAAGCGATAAACGATAATTTA
>NZ_JBKXNW010000033.1:7075-7959 GCF_047012705.1 Pseudoruminococcus sp.
AGGAGCGAATAGTATATTTTGATGCAAGAACAAAAATACATTTGCAGAATTACTTGAACAGTCGCAAGGACGATAATCCGGCATTGTTTGTGTCATTAAAAGCCCCTTATGAGAGATTAAAAATCGGTGGTATTGAAGTGCGATTGCGAAATTTTGGAAAACAATTAGGTCTTAGTAAGGTACATCCACATAAATTTAGGCGTACTCTTGCGACTATGGCAATAGATAAAGGAATGCCCATTGAACAGTTACAGCAGCTTTTGGGACATAGAAAAATAGATACGACTTTGCAGTATGCAATGGTTAAACAGAGCAATGTTAAATTGGCTCATAGAAAATATATTGGATAATGGAGATTGTTTATGAAATATAGAATGGACGAGATTACCGAATCGTGTTTGGGGAAAATGCTTGATAGTAAAAAAAATAAAGGGGAGTATCAGCCATATCTTGCAAACATAAATGTTAGATGGGGGTCATTTGATTTGAACAATTTATCTTTGATGAGATTTGAGCCAAATGAAAATGACAGATATGGCATAAAATATGGCGACTTAATTATGTGTGAAGGTGGCGAGCCGGGTAGATGTGCTATTTGGAGAGATGAACTTCCAAATATGAAAATTCAAAAGGCATTGCACAGAATAAGACCTAATACAAATTTGGTAGATGTTGAATATTTATACTATTGGTTTTTATTATCTGGGAAAAATGATTTACTTAGAAGACACTTCACAGAAACAACAATCAAACACTTGCCGGGGGAAACATTAAAACAGTTAGTTATTGATTTACCAGATATGAAAATACAAAAAAATATATCCACGGTTTTAAGAAGCATAGATAAAAAAATAACTGTAAATGAAAAGATAAACGATAATTTA
>NZ_JBKXNW010000034.1:0-7745 GCF_047012705.1 Pseudoruminococcus sp.
ACAAAGAGTTTTAAAGCGTGTTCCGGTTTCTTCACATCTGTAAAACTTCCGCAGGTCTTTACCATACCTATCACGAAAAACAATACAAGCAAGGCAAGCCCGATAGCCTGAACCGCACCGTTGATGTCAACGATAACCTTCCAGATATTCCCGCCCTTAAAGTTCTGCGGTGTAGTTGTGATGAGCGTCCATATTTCCGACAGTTTTTCATTCCAAGTTTCAAGGGCATTTTCAAGATTTTGAACTACCCAGTTATCACTCATTCAAAGCACCTCCTTACAATTAAGGGGTGTACCTTAACTTGGCACACCCCTCGATAACTGTGTAACTCTTATCTTAGCCTGTGATAAGAGTAAGGATTTCTTTCGCAAAAGTGATAATGACACCACCCGCAAGAGTCAGGAAGCCATTGGCTCTCTGAGAAGGGTCGTGAGATTTGAGTGAAAGACCGACCTGCACGATACCAAAGCCAAGCAAAATCATACCGATGGCACGGATAAGTCCGAAGATAAAATCGGACAGATTATTGACTACGGTAAGCGGGTCATTCGCTGCAAATGCAGTCGTTGTCATTCCAAGTGCCAACGCACCGACAATGACCATTGTGCAGTAAGCACGGAAGCCTTTCTTAACCTTTCCGGTCATAGGCAGTTTCTTTGTTTCCTGAATGTCAGTTGCTTTTTTCTTAAAAATAGTCATAGTTGAATACCTCCAAAATTTAATTTGTTTGATTGTTTATGAACAGAGCTTCCATCTCCTCATCGGAAAGAAGTTCCCAGTTCGTTTCTTCCATTTCCTTTTCAGGAAGTGTTGCAGGGTCAATGTCCCAAATGGCAATCGAAGCAATATCTTTTGTGACTTCTCCATGCTTATAAGGACTCGCCTTTCCGTCTGTGGTAAGTGCCACATTCGGGTGTTTCATAATGTCATATTTGAAATCCATAATGGGTCTTTCCCCACGGATAAACAAAATAGCGTACTGATTATCGAGCATACGCACCTCATCAGGGGTAAGTAACTCTCTGCCGCTAATCTGATAGTTGGTGGAATAATTACCGCTTCTTCCGGTACTCTTTCCGAACGTGTTGGTATCAATGGTTTCCTTGCCCAACAGCTCCGACACATATTTATGGGTTGACTGCTCATTTCCACCAAGGTAAAGAAATTCATCGCAGTTACCCACAATGCTCTCCCACTGTTTTTCAAACAAGGCTTTAAGCTGTGCCAAGTTCTGTAAGATGATGCTTACAGATACCCCACGGGAACGCATAACCGACAGTATCTTGTCGAAGTCGTCCGGCAGTGAAACATTGGCAAATTCGTCCATCATAAAATGAACAGGCATCGGCAGACAGCCACCGTGGATATGGTCGGCTGCATAAAACAACTGCTGAAAGAGCTGTGTGTAAAGAATGGATACCAAGAAGTTGAAACTGGAGTCGTTATCCGGTATCAGTGCAAACAGTGCCACCTTTTTCTCTCCGAGTGACTGCAAATCCAGTTCATCGGCAGAAGTAAGAGCAGCAAGACTTTCCAAGTTAAACTTTTCAAGCCTTGCTGCAAGGGTTATCTGTATAGATTTTAATGTTTTGGAAGAACCGGAATGATAAGAGTGGTAATACTTCAAAGCAATGTGGTCAGGGTTATCTATCATCAAATCTGAAAACAGATTATCAAGCGGAGAAGGACTTGGGTCGTCCTCGTCCTCAATCGCCCCGGCTCTTAACATTTCCATTACCATTGCAAAATTCTGTTCTTCCGGCGGTGCTTCATAATGCAGATAAAATACAAGTGCAAGCAGAAGCATTGACGCTGCCGTATCCCAAAACGGGTCATTGCTCTGTGAACCTTTCGGAGTGGTACTCTTGAAAAGATTTGTCACGAGCTTCTGCACATCATTATCATTCTGTAAATAAACAAATGGATTGTAACAATGGCTTTTCTCCATTGAAATCAAATCAAGCACACGCACTTCGTAACCTTTCTTCTCAAGAAGATGTCCCGTATCTCGCAGAATTTCCCCTTTCGGGTCTAATATCACATAGCTGTTTCTTGCAGCATTCATAATATTAGGCTTTGCATAAAACCTCGTCTTACCTGCACCGGAGCCACCGCACACAAGCGTATTCAGATTTCGTCTGTGCTTCTTGGCATTAAGCCCAATGCACACATTCTGAGTCATCAGCTTATTTTCTGACAGCGGCTTTTGTCGGTACTTTTTATCAATGGCTCTGACATTGCCCCATTTGGCAGAACCGTGTTCTTCTCGTCTGCGGTAATTCTTTCTTGTTGAGAAATAAATCCCGATACCCATTCCATAGCATAAAAGTAAAATGAGGACAGTTTTCAGGCTGTCCCCACATAATTTTATGGAAAATGGATTATCAAAGAGTGTCGCAAGATTGGCTGCTATCTCCGGCAATCCTCCGCTTATGGAAGGTGCAATCAGAAGTGCCAGCCATATGACCGGAACGATACCGACAATGGATAAAATAATGGCAGTCTGCCTGTCATTATCTCGCTTCATCTGAGCGTTTCCTTTCAATCACTTTGAACTTTTTCAATGGGGCATTTCCGACTTTTACAAGCAGGTCGTCTACTGCATCTGCGGACTTGCCTTCCTCCATCAACTTTGTTTTCTCATCGTTTAAGGAGCGAATGACAACACCGTGTTCATAATCGTCCAAAGCAATGTGGTAGAGTTTTTCTTTTTCCATATCTGCCCTCCGTTATCTCTCATAGTCCTTTGAACGTTCCTGCTTTTTGCGGAACATTTCATCAGAGATATGACTGTGAATTTCTGCCATTGCATTTCGTGTCTTGGAAAGCTCCGCACGAATTTCTTTCGGCTCTTTGGAAGCCAGTCCCTCCGGAATGCGGTTAATCGCAAAATTCTGTGTATCTACGCCATACTTCTTGCAAAGCATATATCCGATACACACTGCCTGAAAGCCCATATCCCTGCGGCTGTAACTTTCACTGTTGATAGAAAGCTGTGCGTGTCCGAGTTCCTGAGCGACACACTGGGCAACTGCTACGCTGTCGCCCACATTACGCTTCACATACAAGGTCTGCTTTTCATTATTATAGAAAGCTGCCATGTTCGGATACGGAAGTTCATCGGTTGCCGCAACCTCTACCGGAGATACATCAAGCATTGTCGTGATAAGTGCTTTCGGGTCACGGTTTGCTGATACTGCCGGAGCTTTCCTTCCATTTGTCTGCGTAACATCAAATACCTTTTTGACATTGTAGGAAATACCCGGAGAACCATCTGCTCTTGTGTATTCCACTGGTTCAAGGATAGAAATACTCTTTGCCCCTTTGGTAATCTTCACATTGTCCTTACCCCAATCATCAAAATCTTTAAGCTGTGTCGCCTGCGGATACTGACTGTAAATAAGGAGAGCATTTGCTGCGGAATATCTGTCCATTCGACTCTGCGTATCAAGAAAACTCTTGAACTTATCAGGGGCACTCACAATCTCACGGGCAGCGTCATCAATCATCTGATAGACCTTTTCTTTTTCTGCTCGCTTCTTTTCCGCATACTCCTCTTTGGATAATCTCGGCTGATTACCGCCAGCCTTTGCGGGTTTGAAATCATTTGTCATAGTGAATTACCTCTCTTTTGTTTTTGGGTTTTTCTTCGGCTGACGGTGTACCGTCTGACCGTTTTTCTGCTGCGGCTTCTTGCCGTCTTTCTTAACCTCCGGCTCTTTACGCTCTGCTTCTTTTTGCTGTTTTGCCTGTGCCTTATAACGGTCAAGTTTCTCTTTGACCGATGGCTTTTCCACTGGCTTTGCAACACCCTTATCAGATTGCGTTTCTACCGGCTCTGAGTTTTGCCTTGACAGAGGGCTTTTGTCTGTTTTGGCGACTGAGGGGTTTGCGTTTGCTCGCTCCTCTTTCTGCATTGGATTTCTGACCGCTTCTTCCATAATGATTTCACTCTTGGATTTAGTCGGCTTTTCTTTTTCAACCGCTTCACGGTCTGCGATAGCTTTCTCTGCTTCACTGACAATCGAAGCCTTATCCACTTTGCCAAGTTCAAATCTTTCAACGATACGCTGAATTTTAGAAGCGTCCTCTGCTCTTGCGATAATATCTACCGGAGCGTTCTCTCCCTTTGTGTTCTTATCTCTGAGGACACAATAAAGAACGCCATAGCGTTTTGCCTGTTCGGTAAACTTCTTCAAATCCTTTTGCGGAATGGAAAAGACTTTCAGCTCCTTGCCTGACTTAATCATATTGGTAAGCCTTGCTTTGCCCTTCGTCTTTTGTTCCTGCTTCAGAACCGATACCAAAAGCAATGCGATATTCTTCGCCGCCGAACCGCTTAATCTTGCAGCAACTTCAAATCCTTCAAGCGAAAGCCTGACGACCTGCTCTGCTGCGTCACCACCGTTGTTCATAGCGTGATTTCTCCTTTCTCTGCTGTTTTTGTTCCTCTGTTTCAATATGCTCAAGGTTTTCTTCCATAACCTTTGACCTCTCCGCAATATCCTCGCAGAGTTTTACTTCCCGTCGGAGTTTTTTCAATTCTCCATTGATAGAAGCGATTTCATCTTTTGCCGCCTGAAGCTGACCATCATCAATATTTGTTCTTATCTTTTTTCGGAGATGTGTTCTTCCGGCAATCAGATTTTTCATCTGCTCCTCTAAGGAAGTCTTATATGAAAAAAGCTGTTCGTCCGTGGAAATATTTTCTCGTCCGAGCAGCCTTACTTCATCAGTAATCTTATCGAGCTTCATCAAATCATCTTTCAAAAGATAATGAAGCCTTGCGTTATTCTGTTTCTTATACTTGGGCAGATAACCGAGTCTGTAACAGTAATACAGATACAGCCCATAAAGTCCGCCTTTCTTTTTCAGCTTCTGCCCTCTGGTCTGCATACGGTACTGTCTTGGTTTATAAGTCGCCCTCTGGAACGGCTCAATCTCTGCCCATCTGTCACGATTTTCTTTGATACGCTCTACAATCCGGTCATTGGTATAATCTGCTCCGAGATTTTTCAGTCGTATCGGCTTATCGTATCCCTTTGGAATGACCGTCCAGTATTTTCGGCTTGGACTTAGGTTATAGGCATATCCCATTTCCTTGAGAGCAAACTGAAATTCTTTCAGGGTCTTGCTGTGGTCGATAGCATAATCAATGGCTTCTTTTGCAACCGAGTAGCGTGTCGGCATACCTGCCTTTTCTTTCATCGTCAGATAATCCGACTGCTTACTGCGGTTCGGATTCGGGTCATAGTAAAGTCCGTACTTCTCACAAATTCTGTCTGCAACTTTTCGGAATTTGAACCACGCTTTTTCCTCTCCCCACAAATGTTTGCCATCGACAAAAGAAATAGAGTTGATGACAAAATGGCAATGCAGGTGCTTTGTGTTCAGGTGGGTTGTCACAACGACCTGAAATCTTTTACCCCACACTTCATTTGCAAATTCCATTCCGATTTTCTGTGCCATCTCAGGAGATATATCTGTTTCCTTGAAACTCAAATATCCGTGATAGGCTTGGATACCGTCTGTCTTTTGGTACTGTTCCTTAACCGTTATGAACTGGTCACGGGCAATCGCCACATTACAGTTGATACCCTCAACATAAAATTCTCGCTCTGTTTTTTCTTCGTCCTTTGCATAAGCAATAACATCTGCAAGAGCCTGATACTGTTCCTTTGAAAACTCCCTTTTGATTTTGGCAGAAGTCTTTTCGGGATTGGTCGCATAGTCAATGACCTGACCGAGCCTTTCTGTTACCGACCACAACTTTGTTACTGCCATTTCATTTCGCTCTGATTTGGACGAAGATATGTCCTCTCAATCTCTGACTGGAACTTATTCCACTTCGCAGCTTCATTCTTCAGCATAGGTGCATCAATGAAACCGAGTGTATTTGCTTTGGCAGCAAGCTGATTGATATTATTACCGATAGAGGAAAGTTCCCTCATCACATCATAGAAACGGTCATCGGGTTTCTCTTTCGGTTCGTAACCTCTGATAAGTAAACGGATAAGTCCGGCTTCGGAAAGACAAGCCTTCTTTGCCTTTGCTGCCAAGTCCTGTGCTTCCTTGCGGTTAAAGCGGACAATCTTCTGAATGTTTCTCTTTCTCATAATCGGTATCTTCCTTTCTCTTTACTCTGCAATCTTTGTTAATCTGGAATAAGCACATCATCGTAACGCCAAGACAACTGCCGAGCAGTATTCCGGCGGCGATAAGTAATAACTCTCTCAAATCAAGTTCTCCTTTCTCACGGGGTATTAGGGGCAACCCCTAACGAGCCTTTTACCGTTTGGGAAACTGTGTTTATCCAAATGGTCTGCTCGCTAAGATTAAACATCTCCTCTGGGTTGCCCCGTTCTCAGGCTACTATCTCTCATAATCCTTTGATTTCGGCTTAAAAGGTTCAGCCACGATATTGCCGCCCACTTCCTTAGAAAAGCGTTCAGGATACTTGAACTGTTCCTTATACTTCTTCATCATATCGTCCGGCAAGCTCTGAAAGCTCTCACTCTCAGGCGGTGCATAACAGATAAAGAACTTGCCGCAGATAATATCAACCATCTCTTTCTTATCGTTGTCCTGCACATAAACAGCACGATTAAGCGGAAGTCCTCTCATCTTTCCTTCCTCATTACAGATGATTGCAACGTCATCATCAAAGGGCATATATTCCTCAATATCCCCGCCGACAACCTCCTGCATTGCTTCCAGACTGTCGTCGATTACAATTTCCTTCGGGTACTTTTCCGGTTCTACCAAGAGAACTTTAATCTTTGTATCATTCATCGTTCTTCATTCCTTTCGTGTGTTTTTTTATTGTAAATTCCCATCCGCATACAAAGAAAATCGTTGAAGTCCTTACCTGCTTTTGGTGGTTCATCAACGATTTCATACTTATCCGGCAGAATGGTTTTTAAGGTCTGTGCTGCCTTTCTGCCCGCTATATCATTGTCAAAATGGATACGGATTTTCCTGACAGATGGGTTGCTGCCAAGATACTTTTCCAGTGCAATCGGCACTTTACTGTCCTCAATTTTCTTTGCCGGAGAATACACCCCAGACAGCGAAACAAAGCTCATTTCTTTCCAATCCTGCCCGTTCAGCTTCGCAAGCGTGGCATAGGATAACAAGTCAATGGCACACTCAAAGAGGTGTACTTCCTCCAAGTTTTCCTTACCAAGCCGAAAAGAATAATCTTTTTTACTGCCACTGCAATCGCCCATAATCCTACGCTTATTCGTGGAACGGTAGGCTGCATATTTGGGTTCTTTCTTCTCGTCATAGCCTACAAACACAACATTGTGATACGGCAGACTCTCAAAGATAAGGTCATTGGAAATACAGTAATTGATGATTTCAAAATCTATTCCTCTCCCGAAAAGATACTCTGTAATCACTCTGTTGGAAGCACATTTTTCAGGGAGAAGAAGTGGTTTGTTTTCCTCTTTTGACTGTGGTTTTTCATAGACTGGAGCCTGAATCGCTGTGTGTCCGATAATGGTTTCCACCGCTTCAAGGAAGCTGTAACCTTTGACCTTAATCAGATAATCCAAAGCACTCCTGCCGCCAATACCTCTCGACCACCATATCCATTTCCCATTTGAAATCTTCAAACTGTCGTGGGTTCTGGTGCAATAGGTGTTACCTGAAAACTTAACCAGCTCATACGGTTCATAATTTCTCAGGTAGGTTAATAAGTCCATCTGCTTCGCCTGAATGATTAACTCAGGTGCGATAAA
>NZ_JBKXNW010000035.1:0-7235 GCF_047012705.1 Pseudoruminococcus sp.
TAGAACTGTTCACAAGTTTTATGGTATAATTTGAATACGAAAAGTGAGCAACAAACTGGAATTTGAAAACCACAATTTTATAAGTGGTTACTACCCTGCATAGGGCGTTAATAAAAACCTCCGAAGCGCTTGAAAACAAAGGGTTTATCTCAATGTGTTCGCCTTATCCCTTTATACGATTTCACACCGTTTCACCCTTGCTCCAACACCTTATAAGGGCAAAAGCAAGGGCAAGAAAAACCGACAACACGATATAACAAGGTGTGGCAATCGGGAAACTGTGACATATGTGCGAATATATTATACTGGAGGTTTTCAAGATGGACAAGTACATTTATGACAAGCGCAACGGGCTTTGGTATGAATTGCAAGGCGATTACTATATCCCTTGCTTGGAGTTACCCGCCGAAAAAGAAGAACGGCATATCGGTGTATGGGGGCAACGGCACCGACGCTATCTCAAAGCCAATCGCAGGGCGCTGTATACCTCTCTGCTCACCAGCGGCAAACTGAACAGTTACCTTGCCGACATTGACCGGCAAGCAGAGGAAATGTTCTCTCGGCTGGTAAAACAGCTTTCCGAAAAAGAGGGAGTGACGGAAACGCTCAAAGCGGAAAACCAAATGCTGTGGGTACAGAAAATGAACAACCTGCGAAACGCTGCTATGGAAATCGTATTAAACGAGCTTATTTACCGCTAAAATTGCACAAGAAAGGTCGCCGTCAACATACGGCGGCTTTTCTTATTTCGGGTGTAATCTGAAGATCTCATTACACATTTTACAGGAGCAATCCAGCCGTTTGATACACAGTAGTAGATTATTTTGAACTTATATGGTATAATTAGCCTTGAAATCAAAGTGGCGGGGTGAATTATGGGATTGTTTGATATTTTCAAAAAGGAAAATAAAGAGAATAAGAAAGCAATTTTTATCAGTAATGCAGGTGGAATGATTATCACTAAGTCTTTGTTAGAGGGAAAATCCAAACTAAAATGGATATTCCGTGAAAATAGTACCAATGCGGCTGATAATGGTTGGCGAGCCATCGGTGATACGGACACGCAAGAATATATTAATAACAGCAAAAATATGACAGTTGTGGACTTTAATACCTTCGCAAATATTGAACCCGCTATTCTTGCTATATACAATCTTCCCGTAGGAACTGATTTGGAATTTCACATTGAAAATGGTAAAAGGTATTTTGTTGATACACAATCGGGTAAGGTGATTGGGTAAGGGGCATCCTTATTTTAATTTTAAGCAATAGTTTCGGTCCACGAAGGGGGCTGCGGATATGGGATTTGACTTAGCGCATACGATCAGCTCGATTTCCAAGCTTGTATTGCGGGCTATGCGGGTATCGAATAAAAATGAGCTATCACCTATGAAAGCCGTAAACGGAAAGAATGTTATGACAAAATATACTTTTGAAGAAATAAAAACCTTGCTGTTAAAAAGCATAAACGAAGAACATATTGAGGCAGAGCTGCGCTTAGTATTCAAAGATAAACCCGATGAATATATGATTACTATTTATGATGGTATGTGTTCATTCCAAAGATGCGGAAATATTGAAAGGCAAGCTGTTGCCTACTATAAAACATTGGACGAGTTGTATGTGGCTGAACAAGTTGATAATATCATTTTGGCGAGGGATTGGGACAATATTATAGAGTTTGACTGCGTTGACTTTGAAATGTCGGGCTACTGGGAATAATTAGGGTTTCAAATTTGAAGAGTTGTAATGGCATTGAAATAGTATTAAAACAGTAAGGCGGTAATTTATGGTTGGATTTAAAGTTGGTTGCATTTGGTATGAGATAGGTGCTGCTTCATTTTTACATTCCTTTTTTTCAACAGTTGCCTATAATTTAGAATGTGGAAATTGGGGCACAAGATTCCCGGTCATTATGAATGAATTGTATCAAGGAAAATTGGCAAATGCAAATGTCCCTAATGCCAAAGTAGAATTGAATACAATCGAAAACGAATTGAAAAATTTATCTCCAGATAAAGCGATATGGGATATTGAGGATCTGACAAAACAACCGCCTTGGGGCAATAAAATCAGTAATCAAATAACTGATTTATCAAATTATTTTATAACCAGTGACGGCAGAGATTTTTTAACGATATTTCAAAATGCCTTAGATGCTGCGATTGAAATAAAAAAAGATGTAATTATCTCGTCCGCTGTTTAAAGCATCACCATTTAAACCTCATATACAAAAAACAGATTCTCCAAGGGGGATGAACGGTATGAATATGTACTTTTCTGCAAGAACGCAGACGCTGGCACAGTTCAAAGAAGTCTATGACAAGCGACTTTTGAATGAAACACCCCAGGACGGCTCTCCTGTCATATTCTGCGCTATGGCGAATCAAACACCCCAAAACAGGTATGACATCGTGAAGTTTCTGATTGGCGAAGGTGCAGAATTAAAGGGCACAAATGAAGAAAGCGAAACACTGTTCCACATTCTGTTTTCTCGCCCTAAGCACATTATGGAGCAGACAGTGGAACTGACACAGATATTGATAGACGCCGGCGTAGATATAAATCAGTTGGACGCAAAACACAGAGCGGCTATTCAGTACCTTATCAGCCATCCGAAGTTTACCGACGAGGATTTTGCGCCGTTGTATGATGTCATATTCCAAAACTGCACGCTGGAAGTGAATGCAAAAAATGATTGGGGCTATACCCCGATTGAGCTTGCTCGGAAACTCCAGTATCGTGCGGATTTGCTTAAACGAATGACGGAATAATCTAAACACCCTGCAAGACCTAAAATCTTGCAGGGTGTTTCACTGTCAAAATGTATGTAAGCCCGCAAGGCAGAGAGCTGCCCTGCGGTGTTGTTTTCGATGTTAAAGCTATCTTTCTCTGTCGTGGGATCGGTGCTTGGATTTTGGTTGTCTGCCCTCTGTCTGCAACCGTTTGAGTTGGTCACGGACGCTTTGCTTTTCGGGCGGTACATACCGTTCTTTTTCGGTTGGTCTGCGGCTTTCCTTGACATTGCGCTCCCATTCGGCAAGTTCTCGGTTGTAGTTATCAACTACGGCTTCCGCCTTGCGGTAGGTTGCCATAAACGCCTGCACATCGGGATAACCGTCATCTTTCAAGATTTCGGGTAACACTTCCAGCATAGCGGAGATTTTTTCCTCCGTCTGCTGTATCTGCGCTTCTAACGCCTTTCGCTCCTTGCTCTTGAATATGCCCTTTGTTTCGGCAAGCTGTGCCGTTAACTTCGGTACTTCATCCTGCAAGCTGCGGATTTCTCTCGCCCTGTCCTGCACCCGTATCATCAGTTTTTGCATTGTACGGAATTCTGCCATATCCATATTGAGAATTGGCTTCGGCGGTAATGCCGTCTGCCGTATTAAGTTTTGCAAAAATTCCTTTGCCTTACTCACGATATTGCGGAATAGGTTGGGCAGCCATCCGTTTGTCTTAATGGACTGGCTTGCATTTTGGTGTATCTCCTCTTTCTTGATTTCCAGTATCTTTGTTTTCTCTATCCCCGATATGAGCGCCATATCCGCTGTTCTGTTCCATTCCTGCCTTGCGGCATTGTCGGCTTCAATCTCTGCGGCTTTTGGATTGTTCTTGCCGATCTTCTTGGTTGGCAGATAGATACTGTCGGGATCGAACACCTTTAATCGGTGTTCGGGATCAGAAATATGCCGATTGATAAGGTCGGTATAATTTCTCTTGACTTCATCCAAAAACGGCTCGCTTTTGAAACGGTCATCCTTTACGGTGAATAGGTGCTGTTCGTAAATGCCGCCTTTGGGGATCACGGTGCAGCCTTCACGGACTTTTCCGTTTTCATCGGCTATCTCTTTCTTGGTGCGCACCCGTTTTCCCGTTTCATCGTAGAATACGCTTCGGGTGGCAATTTTTATATCCGGCTCGGCAAGTAACCGCCGTTCGCTGAATATGAGGTGAATGTGATAATTGGTCTTTTTCTTATTGTGGTGGAGAGCCGATACACATTCCACATTGTACCGTCTGCGAAAATCCTCTGTGAAATCTTCAAGTACCTGCTGCGGCTCATAGGCGGTGTAAATTTCGGGCAAGGCAATAATCAGTTCCCTTGCTTCGATACACTTGCCGTCTGCTCCGCTTCGATTAAACTCCTGCTGGCACTCTTTTGCGAGGTCGCTCCAAAAGGCAGTGTCTGCGGTGCGGTAGGTGGCATAGAGGTTTTCCTGCCTTGCGTGGCTTGTAATATACGATATTCTTCCCTTGACATTGGACAGCTTCGACATCTGAATAAAGCTGTGGCGTGTCATAAATCATCTCCGTTCTGTGTTGTAAAGGTGCGTTCTTATTTTGCAACCGATTTGTCGGTTGCGGCTGTTTCGGCGGCAAGTGCCGACGGGACAGCCAACGAAAATTGCGGCAGCAATTTTCACTGTATCATAGCGGCGGTAGTGACCGGCAAGCTGTGATACAGGCTCCCCGCAGGGGCGAAATACCCAGAGTACAAATCGCAGATTTGTGCGAGGGGTGTATTTCGCTCTCAAACGCCGAGGGCTTAGAGAACGGTTTACTCAACTTTGCGGACATCATCCTGACACAGTAGATTTCTGCCCTGATTGACGGTCATAAAATGTTCCAGCGTGTCCCTGCGGATAATGGTTTTTCGCCCGACCTTCAGAACAGGCAGCTTGCCCCAGTCTACCAGCTTTCGCATTGTATTCCTGCCGATGCCGCTGGTTTCTGCCGCTTCTTCTATCGTCATTCCTATTTTGAATGCGTTCATAATTCTATCCTCCTTTCTAAAATACTCAAAATGCAACTTTGGCATTCTTATTATACTATTGCCTGTCAACCCGTTTTGCAACCTTTTAAGAAATATTTTTAATATTTTTCGTAAATAGTGGTTGCAAATTGAGTTTATATATGTTATACTATACTCAAACGGGAGGTGAATTCCTTGAAAGAAGAAGCAATGTTTACCCCAAAACAAGTCGGGGAACGCATTAAGGAGCGCAGAATAGAACTGGGGCTTTCTATGCCGGAGCTTGGCAAGCGTATCGGTGTAAACAAGTCTACCATTCAAAGGTATGAAGCGGATGGTGTCGATCCGAAGCGAACAATGATTATTAACGGTCTTGCCGACGCACTTCTTACCACTCCCGAATGGCTGACGGGTCTTTCCGATGATAAGGAATACGACAGCAGGACGCTTTGCCAAAAGGACATAGAAGAGCATATCAAGAAGTATCTTGATACGGTTTCCTCAACGGTCAGCGGAGAACCGCACCAACAGTTGCTCACTACATTTCTCGGAAAGCTGATTGATTTATACTCTGTGCTTTGTCACTACTTTGCCGACGCTATGACAGAGGTTGACCGTGTGGCAGAGGACGAAGGCTTGAAGCAGTCGCTTATGAGATATGCTATCGAGTCGGGAGCGATTACCGAAAGAGTATATCGCAAAGAAATGGAATTACCTATCGAAGATATGAAGCGATTCCTTGACGGGATTTTACATATCTACGATGAAGGTCGCACCGCCGTAAAGATGGGCGATCTATTCGGGATAGTGACGGAAGCCGAGAATAGGCTTGCCGAAAAGAAAAATTCCGTGGCACCTTGACAATTAAAAATGCCGATTGAAAACAACCGGCAGAAGTGACATTATTCGTTTTACGCACACCATATGTCACAGTCCCGATTGCCACGGATAGAAAGGAGATTTTTATCTATGGCAAAAGGTTCTGTAAGAAAGAAAGGCAAAAAGTGGTACTACCGCTTTTATATCGAAGATGAAAGCGGCAGACAGGTACAGCGGGAGTTTGCGGGTACTGAAAGCAAAAGCGAAACGGAAGCCTTGCTCCGCAAAGCGATGGAGGATTACGAAGAAAAGAAATTCGTAGCAAAATCCGAAAATGCAACGGTGGCAATGCTGCTCGATATGTGGGTGGAGGAAGAACTGAAACCAAGCAATCTGAGCAACGGTACGGTGATGGCGTATCAAGGCACAGTCAACCGTATCAAGCAATATCCCATCGGCAGCAGAAAACTGAAAAGCGTGACCGCAGACCATTTGCAGGCGTTCATAGATTTTCTCAGCTTCGGCGGGGTAAATCCAGACGGTACGACTGCAAAGCCGCTCAGTAAAGGGTATTTGCGGCTATTCTCCGCCGTCCTGCAAGGGGCATTCCGTTTTGCGGTATTTCCCAAAAGGTTAATATCCTTCAATCCGATGCAGTATGTTGTTTGGCGAGGGAAAAAGGAAAACTATGAACTGTTTTCCGACGAAAACGGTGAAACGGCTTCCACGCCTACGCTTACTCACGAACAATATCTGAGGCTTGAGGATTTTCTGAGAGCAAAGGACAATCCCGCACTTCTCCCCATACAGATCGCATATTACACCGGACTTCGCATTGGCGAGGTCTGCGGGCTGACTTGGCAAGACATCAATCTTGAAAAGCAGTACCTCACGGTACGACGCAGTATGCGATACAACGGCGCAAGACACAAGACGGAGATAGGAGCGACCAAACGCAAGAAAATCCGCACCGTGGACTTCTGTGACACGCTGGCGGAGATCCTGCGGACAGCCAAGACCGAACAGCACAAGAACCGTTTCCGCTACGGAGAACTGTATATCCTCAACTTTTATAGTGAAGTCAAGGAAAAAGACCGTACTTACTACGAGGTATACAGTTTGCCGAGAACGGAGCAAGCTCCCGAAGGCTACAAGGAAATATCTTTTGTTTGCATTAGACCGGACGGCTCTTATGAAGCGCCGAGTACGGTGGGGCTTATGTGCAGGACGGCAAGCCGAAAGGTTGACGGCTTGGAGGGCTTCCATTTCCATCAACTTCGACACACATTCACAAGCAACCTGCTCTCTAACGGAGCTGCGCCGAAGGATGTGCAGGAGCTTTTGGGACACGCTGATGTCAGTACCACAATGAACATTTACGCTCACGCTACAAGGGAAGCGAAGCGTACTTCCGCAAGGCTACTGGATAAAGTAGTTGGCGGAGAATAAAAACTTTCCCTTGTTTCGGCTCATAAGGGCGAAAACAAGGGAAAATACATAAGGTCGGAACACAAGGCAAGCGAAAAGCCTTGAAAATACAGCGTTTTCAGAGGATTAGATAGATAAATTTGAATTTGACGAGGTATTGATAGAATGGTAGAAGTAAAATTTTATGACAATGTCGCAGATGAATTTTTGAAGTTTGCAGTGATAATATCCA
>NZ_JBKXNW010000036.1:0-5328 GCF_047012705.1 Pseudoruminococcus sp.
AGCGATTGGAGAAACAGCGTCAGCGTGAAAAAGCCTATCGAGAGAAGCGAAAGGCGAAAAAACTTGCTGAAAACGGTGGCGAAATCGTCAAAACAAAAGTGTGTCCGCATTGTCAGAAAGAATTTATCCCTACAAGCAACCGACAGATTTTCTGCTCAAAGGATTGTTGCTATCAGGCAAGGCAGGATAAGACGAAAGCCGACAGAGAAGCGGAAAAAGGCAATCATTATTATCGTCAGCGTGTATGTGCTGTGTGTGGCAGTACCTACTGGCCTACACACAGTCAGCAGAAATTCTGTTCAGCGGAATGTACAAAGGTAAACCACAATAAGAAAACCTTGGAGTTTTACTACAAGAAGCAAAAGGAGAAAGAACTATGCAAAGATTTATTACAGACGAAAGAACAGGTATCCGATACGAACTCATCGGAGATTACTATTATCCCTGCCTGATAGTAGAGGAAAGTTCTCCCCTTTCAAAATACGGGCGGTTAAGGAAACGCTATTTGAGAGAACACAAGCGAGTTTTATATTACACTCTGCTGACAAGCGGAAAGTTATATGAACACCTTGCTGAAATTGATACGTCGGCTCGTGATATGGCAGAGTATCTGATAAAGGAAATGGCAAGAAAGCAAGGTGTAACAGAAGAACTGAAAGCAAGGGATATGCTCCGCTGGGTTGGAAAGATGAATAACATTCGAGCCTGTGCAGACGAGATTGTATTGAATGACATTGTGTATTCCTAACGGAGTACCAACCGAAAGAAAACTGCTGTCAGTCGATGGCAGTTTTTCTTTTTCGGCAAGTATTCAAGAAGTCATTAAGTTGTGAGTATAGTCGAAGTGGTAGAAAAATTCGTAAAGATGTGGTATAATGCTTTTGCTTGTGAGCGACAAATCTGAAGTTGTGGAGGTGCTTTATGAACGAGAGAGAAAAAATTATCCGATTATGGTTTGATATGTGGATTAAGAAAGCAGATTTAGGAATTGACAATATTTTTACAGATGATGTTGTATATACTGAGAGTTGGAGTCCTAAATATGAAAACCGCAAAACGGTAAAGCACTGGTTTGACGAATGGAATACACGCGGAAGTGTTCTTGTCTGGGAGATTAAGCAATTTTTTCATCAAGGAAATCAAACAATCGTGGAGTGGTATTTTAAAAGCAAAATGAATAATGGAAATGTTGAAGAATTTGACGGAATATCTTTAATTGTATGGACACAGGATAACAAAATAAAATCATTAAAAGAGTTTGGTTGCAATCTTCATAATTACAATCCATATCGAGATAGTGATATTCCCGTATTTCGAGAAGAAAAAGCAAATTGGTTTTGAGAGGACTATAAATTCCAGTTTATCAGTATCAAAATAGAATATGAACAACAAAAAACATCGTAGCAATACGGTGTTTTTTGTTACCCAAAACCCACAATTCAATACATAACCACAGGTTAGTACAAATACCTTGTGTGATTTTTTCAAAGGCTTAGAAAGGGATATTTACCCTGTTTTTCGCCCCGGGAAATGACACAAACAAGGCTGAATGTATCTTCCCTGTGGTTTTTATGTTTTCGGCAGGAAAGGAGGATTGATTGCTATGCCGAGAATGAGCAAGAAACGGAAACAAGAGTGGGCATTGTTTCTGAATGAAAGAAATCGCATTACCTACAACGAACTTTGCAGAAAATGCAGGAATGACTGTAAGCAGAGTTTCCGCTGTATCGTGGTGCTTTGCCCGAAATATTTATCGAAAAGGAGAACAAAGAAAAATGATTGAAAATGAAATGACTGTCAGCGTACCTCTTGAAGTTGTCAAGGCAAGCGAAATCGAGCCGAAAGAAGTGAAATGGCTGTGGTATCCGTATATTCCGTTTGGCAAGGTTACGCTGTTGCAGGGCGATCCTGGCGATGGAAAAAGCAAGCTAATGCTTTCCATTGCCGCCCTGCTCTCAAAGGGCGAACCTCTGCCCTTTACCGAAACGGAAGAAAACGAGCCTATGACTATCATCTATCAGACAACGGAAGATGACGCAGACGATACGGTAGTACCCCGATTTAATTCAGCCGGTGGGAATGGAGAAAATCTTATCTTCATCAAGGAAGATGAAAAGTCTTTATCCTTTGGAGATAACCGTATTGCTGAAGCAATCGAAAAGTATCACGCAAAACTTTTAATTCTTGACCCGATGAGTTCCTATATCGGAGAGAACTGTTCAATGAACAATGCCAACGAAACAAGAGCAGAGTTTAATCACTTGATTGCAGTTGCAAAAAATACAGGCTGTGCCATCGTGATTATCGCTCATATGAACAAGATGAGAGATACCAACCCTCTTTATCGTACCAACGGTTCGATTGATATTGCGGGTGCTGCAAGAAGTATTCTTGCAATCACACGCACACCGAACAAAGAAGCACCAGCGGCAAGATATATGGTTCAAGTGAAATCCAACCTTGCCCCGACAGGCTCTGCAATTCTTTTTGAGGTTGCAGAAAAGGGAGTGGACTTTATTTCTGAAATGGAAATGACAGCAGAAGAAGCGTTCCAGTCCCTTGCCCCTAAAATGGGCAGACCGAACGACAAGGAAATCAAGGCGAAAGAATTTCTTTTAGAAATGCTGAAAGACGGAGAAATGCTTTCTTCGGATTGCGAAGAAAGACTTGAAGCCGCAGGGTTCAAGAAATCGACCATCAAAAAGGCAAAGAAGAAAGCAGGAGTTATCTCCCGAAAACAAGGCTTTCTGTGGTACTGGTCTTTGCCGATGGGCGATATACCGAGAGAATAAAAGCAGGCTGTCTGATGGCAGGACAGTCTGTTTTTATGATTGAGGTATCAAAAGGAGGTCAAGGGGGAACTCCCTTGCCCACGACATCTTTGCAGACGAAGTCTGAAAGTGTCATAGTGGGTTACACACATTCAAAGAATGTTGTGTAATGGCTTCGCCCCTGCCGAGAAAGGAGAGAAAAATGGCAAAAACCGACAAGGCGGATATGAGTTGTGCAAGGGTAAAACAGTACACCGCTTCTGATGTGAGCAAGGCAGAAAGGCACAACGAACGCAAGAATGAAACCTATGAAAATATGAATGTGATTGAGGAACGCATACCCTATAATGTGCATTTCAAAAAGCCTTTTGCCCCGACCTATATGGAACAATTAAAGCAGATGGAAACCGACGGGCTGGTGTCGCTCCGTGGGTTGAGAAAAGATGCTACACTCTTTAACGAGATTGTGATTGATGTGAACACAATGTACTTTGAGCGTAACGGTGGCTACGAATACGCAAAGCAGTTTTATGAAGAAGCGTTCCATTTCATTGAAGAAAAATTCGGCGCTGACAATATCATATCGGCTGTAATGCACGCTGACGAAATCAATGTGGCTGCTACTGAGGAACTCGGAAAAGAGGTTTACCATTATCATCTGCACGCTATGGTGTTGCCTGTGGTCGAAAAAGAAATCCTATGGAGCAAGCGTTGCAAAGATGAAAAACTGCGAGGAACGGTTAAGGAAGTTGTTCATCAAATCAGCCATTCAAAGAAATGGAAATCGGATATTCCGCTGACCGACGAAAAAGGCAATCCGCTTCTCAGAAAGAACGGAAAACCGATGTTCCGAGCTTCATACAGTATTCTGCAAGATGAATTGTTTAACCATATGACGGAGCAAGGCTTCAAAGGCTTTCAGCGTGGCGAATACGGAAGTACAGCAGAGCATTTAACTTCCCTGCAATATCAAATTAAGCAGGACAAAGAGCGATTGGAGAGGTTGCAGAAGCGTATTCAAAAAGAGCAGGTCAAGTATGAGCCTGCCCGTCATATTTCCAAAACCTTAAACGAGATTGACAATATGGGACAGAAAACAATCACAGGTAAAATGGCAATCTCTAAAGAGGATTATTCTCAACTGACTGCCCTTGCCAAAGAGGGCATTACCAGTCGTGCGGAAATCAAAAAATTTGAGCAGAGTGCAAATTTTTACCGACAGAAGTATATGGACAGTGCAAACGCATTGGAAAGAATGAAAACCAAATACAACGAACTGAAAGAAAAGTGCAGACCTTTTCTTGAAGCGTTGGAGCATTTCCCCGAAGTTGCTAAACTTTTTACCGAAAAAGTGAAGCAACTTTTTTCTTTTAAGGAAGCACAGGAACGAGCCGAAAAAGAAGCAAGGGAAAAAGAACGACAGGAGCGTATCAAGGCTCGAAGAAACAAGCGTGGTATGGAAAGATAACCATTTCCATTATACTCACGACTTAATGACTTCTTGATATATTGAAAATCTGCGGTTACTGGGTGCTCTAATGTGAATGCCCAGCAATCAAATTTTATGAAAGAGAGGAACTGACTATATGAAAGAACAGAAATATTCTTATTCACAGCGAATTGGAAAGACAACATTCATCGTAAATGTAAAGCAGTCCGAAAGTGCCAAAAAGCCTTTGAATACGGTGTTTCAGGACATCTGCAAGCACGAGGTTTTGGGCGGCTTTTTTACGGACAAATCGTTTAATTTAGAAAATCCACAAAAAGTATCTTGACAAACTCGACCCCGAGGGAACCGGATACCGTGCAAAGACGAGATTTGCCAAGTTTTACAATCTGCCGGAGTTAATCGCCCTGTTTAAGGAATGTGCGGATATTCAGACACCGGATATGTTAAATCTACCCATTCCGAAAGCAGAGTATGAAAATGTGGTGTTACAGCCGAGCGAACATCAAAAGGAGATGGTCGCATCGTTAGCGGAGCGGGCGGAAGCAGTCCGTGACCGGAGAGTGGAACCGCATGAAGATAACATGTTAAAGATTACAAATGATGGAAGGAAGCTGGCGCTGGATCAGAGACTGATCAATCCGCTACTGCCGGATGAAGAACATTCCAAAGTAAACGCTCTTGTGCAAAAGGCGTATGAAATATGGGACAGGACAAAGGCAGACAAATCCGCACAGCTTATCTTTTGTGACCTTTCGACACCGAAGATCGTTGGAAAAACGACTGCAGCCGATGGAGAAAAGATAGTAGAAGCAGAGGCGTTTGACGATGTCTACCATGACATTAAACGAAAGCTCATGAACCGGGGTGTACCGGAAGAAGAGATTGCCTTTATTCATGAAGCGAATACGGAATTAAGAAAGACGGAGCTGTTTGGCAAGGTAAGAAGCGGACAGGTTCGTTTTTTGATTGGTTCCACGCAGAAGATGGGAGCCGGAACCAATGTGCAGGACCGTCTGGTTGCCTTGCATCATTTGGACGTACCATGGCGCCCGTCAGATGTAGGACGGATTTTGCGGACATTCAAAATAAAAAAGAATGTGGAGGTAA
>NZ_JBKXNW010000037.1:0-5151 GCF_047012705.1 Pseudoruminococcus sp.
GAAAAAAACTCCCAAGAATCATCGGCATTGCAAAAACCGTCAACGCTTTGAGGGGTGCATCGGTTATCAAATATTCATCTTTCGACATTCTTATATTCCTCCATGGTATCTTGTATCGTAGTATTCGATTCACTTGCCTTCACAAATTCCGATTTGTAAGGCAGACGCCCTACATTTAGTTTCACATATTATACCACATCCATATACGAAAAGTCAAGAAAGGAGCATAATTTTATGGGAATTTTCAGCGGACTATTCAAGTCCAGAGATAAGCCTCAAAACAGTTATGACAGCCCGTCATACACATATTTTTTCGGCAGAAGCAATGCGGGAAAAAGAGTCACCGACAGAACAGCCCTGCAGCATATTGCGGTTTATGCCTGTGTGAGAGTTTTGTCGGAGGCTATCGCACAGCTGCCACTGCATTTGTACAAATACAACGATAGCGGAAAGGAGCGAGTGCCACGGCATCCGCTCTATTTTTTACTCCACGATCAGCCGAGTCCTGAAATGACATCGTTTGTCTTCAGAGAAACCCTGATGTCCCATCTGCTGATCTACGGCAATGCCTATGCACAGATTATCCGTAACGGCAGAGGTGATGTTTTGGGACTATATCCTCTGATGCCGGATAAGATGAAGGTTGACCGTGATGAGAAAAACCGCCTGATATACATTTACAGCCGTTACGATGAAGCAAATCCGAATCTGAAAGAACAGGGGGACATCATTCTTTACGCCGATGAAGTCCTGCACATTCCGGGTTTAGGATTTGACGGACTGGTTGGATATTCGCCGATTGCACTTGCAAAAAATGCAATCGGCATTTCTATTGCCTGTGAAGAATATGGAGCATCGTTTTTTGGAAACGGTGCTTCACCAAGTGGCGTGTTGGAACACCCCGGAGTGATCAAAAATCCGGAGCGTGTGCGTGATGCTTGGCAAAGAGCCTATGGCGGAAGAAACGCCCACAAGGTCGCAGTTTTAGAGGAGGGCATGAAGTTTACTCCCATTGCAATTCCGAATAATGAAGCACAGTTTCTGGAAACACGAAAGTTTCAGATTGAGGAAATCGCAAGAATGTACCGTGTACCGCTTCATATGATCGGTGACCTTGACCACGCAACATTTTCAAATGTGGAACATCTATCATTAGACTTCGTCAAATACAGCCTTGACCCTTGGATCGTTAGATGGGAGCAGTCTTTGCAGAAAGCCTTGCTTTCCGATTCAGAAAAAGGACAATATTTTATCAAGTTCAATGTAGACGGACTACTGCGTGGCGATTATGCTTCCAGAATGCAGGGCTATGCTACCGCAAGACAAAACGGCTGGATGTCGGCGAATGACATCCGAGAACTGGAAGATATGAATATGCTTTCAGACGAAGAGGGTGGAAACCTGTATCTCGTAAATGGCAGCTTTACAAAACTCGCTGATGCAGGAGCATTTGCAAATCCAAAAAAGGAGGAGAAAACCAAATGAAGAAATTTTGGAACTTTATCCAAAACGAAGATACATCGGAAACAGAGCTTTTGTTTAACGGTCCTATCTCTGAAGATACTTGGTGGGGAGATGTGCGCTCGGATAGGGTGTAAGTAAATGTGAAATTGGTAACACACAGAATAGGTAATTCTGTAAGCGACCCAACTAACCGAAAGGCGAAAGCTGATACGGGAACATAGCACGTTGGGGAAGCGGTAAGTTTCTTAAAGGCAATCAAGAACGACTGAACCGCAACGCTAAGCAGATAAGAGGATAAAACTGTATTTGTTGAATGTGAGTTTCAAGTCCCAGTTAACCAATGGTTAAGGAAATTTGCCTGATACCTTAAATATGAATGTGATTTATTATCATCTCCAATAAATTATTGCCTCAATATTCATATGACGTGCAAGAGAACTTGTGCAAACGAAACGAAAGCATATCCGACAATCTGCAACCAGTTATTTACACTAACCGAGGATACCCTAAAGGTCAATGCTGAAAAGCTATGATTTAAGAATCTGAATATGACCCAAGGGTACGGAGTTTCCATAGTAGTCCGAGGACGGTAACACCGTCTGCATGGCGAAGGGAAACAGTTGTTATGGTCAAAAATGAAGAAAGTTAGGGAGGAAAACCTCAATGGCTGAAATGCAACCAACAACCGAAATTTTGACGAGAATAAGCAAAAACTCATTGAACAATAAAGATGAAGTGTTTACACGTCTGTTCAGATATTTATTGCGGGAGGATATATGGTTTGAAGCATACAGAAATCTGTATGCAAATAATGGTGCATCAACAAAAGGTGTAAATGATGACACTGCCGACAGCTTTAGTGAAAGAAAAATACAGAAAATCACAGAACAGCTGAAAAACGGCAAATTTAATCCAACGCCGGTAAGACGCACATATATACAAAAAAAGAATTCTGATAAAATGCGTCCACTTGGTATTCCGACATTTACAGACAAACTTGTACAGGAAGCTGTACGCATGATTTTAGAAGCAGTATATGAACCTATATTTCATGAATGTTCTCATGGTTTCAGACCAAACAGGAGCTGTCATACTGCTTTAAAAAGTCTGCGTATGAAATTCACAGGTGCAAAATGGTTCATAGAGGGTGACATCAAGGGCTGTTTTGACAATATTAACCATGATGTACTGATAGGAATACTGAACAAAAAAATCAAAGACGCAAGATTAATACAGCTTATTCAACAATTTCTGAAAGCAGGCTATCTTGAAGACTGGATATATCACAGGACATACAGCGGTACACCGCAGGGAGGAATCATTTCTCCCATACTGGCAAATATCTATCTGCATGAACTGGATAAGTTTGTAGAAAATCTAAAAGAGGAATTTGATAAACCGAGCAAAGAAAAGTATACTCCCGAATACCGAAAAGCAAAATATCAGACAGAAAAAGCACGAAAAGCAATCAGAGAGTGCGACCCACAGGATTATGAGCGAAAAAAACAGCTAATTAAAAATTTGAAAGCAGTCCGCAGTGTTCAGCTTAAAACTCCATGCAAATCACAGACAGACAAAAAAATTCAATATATTCGTTATGCTGATGATTTTATTTTATCAGTAAATGGAAGTCGTGAAGAATGCATCGAAATAAAAAAGAAGCTGTCACAATACATCAGCGAGGTGCTTAAAATGCAGCTCAGTGATGAGAAAACGCTGATAACTCACAGCAGTAATCATGCAAGATTTTTAGGTTACGACATCAGTGTAAGAAGAAATGCCAAAATTAAAAGCAAAAATGGCGGAGTTTCATTGAGAACATTGAATAATAAGGTTGAACTTTTAATTCCATTAAAGGAAAAAATCAACCGTTTCATGTTCGATAAAGGTGTCATCTTTCAAAAAAAGGATGGCTCTCTGTTTCCTACTCATCGCAGCTATATGATACATATGTCAGACCTTGAAATCATATCAACATACAATTCAGAGCTGAGAGGAATCTGCAATTATTACAATTTAGCAAGTAATTACTGCCAATTGCGTTACTTTGCTTATCTAATGGAATATAGCTGTCTGAAAACACTGGCGGCAAAACATAATACCAAGATTTCAAAGATAATAGCAAAGTTTAAAGACGGAAAAGGCGGATGGGGAATCCCATACGAAACTAAAAGCGGTAAAAAACGCTGTTATTTTGCTAAATACTCTGATTGCAAAGACTCAAAAGATGGTACGGACAATATCTCAAACGCAGCCGTAATATATGGCTATTCAAGAAATACACTTGAAGAACGCTTAAAAGCAAAGGTTTGCGAACTGTGTGGGGACACAAATGCAGAATACTATGAAATTCATCACGTTCATAAAGTGAAAGACCTGAAAGGTAAAAACGATTGGGAACGTGCAATGATAGCCAAAAGGCGAAAAACATTGGTGTTATGCAGGAATTGCCACCATAAAGTTCATAATCAATGAGTTGATTTGATTTTATATAACAATGGAGAGCCGTGTACTCCGAGAGGGGTAAGCACGGTTCGGTGAGGGGTCTGTATAAACCTACTATGGAAACATAGCAAGGCGATACTTTCCTACTCTACGAGGTCACACCTGCACTGTTTCGTGATGAACTCGCAAAAGTCAGCGGAAACTTGACAGTCTGGCTGAATTCGCCAGGCGGTGATGTATTCGCTGCAAGTCAGATTTATTCTATGCTAAAAAATCACAAAGGCAAGGTTACTGTGAAAATTGACGGCATTGCTGCATCAGCGGCTTCGGTTGTAGCAATGGCTGGCGATGAAACTTTGATTGCACCGACTGCCCTAATGATGATTCACGACCCTTCCACATCAGCAATGGGCAATAAAGCAGATATGGAAAAAGCAATTGAACTTCTGGAAGAAGTCAAAGAGAGCATTATTAACGCCTACGAAACCAAATCTCATCTCAGCCGAAACAAGATTGCAAAGCTGATGTCCGATGAAACATGGCTCAATGCGAAAAAGGCTCATGAAATGGGATTTGTGGACGGGATTCTCTTTGCAGAGAAGAAAATGCCTGTTGTTCCCAAAGAGGAAAAACCGGATGAAGAGGAAAAAGAAGATACACTGACCGCAATGACCTATTCCAAATCGAAGAATCTATCTGCATTCTTATCCAAAGTATCTGCATCAGCAGAATCCGTTACAGGTACATCGATTGACCAGCTTGAAAAAAGACTGGCACTTTTGAAATATTGATTGGAGGAATTGATTATGACCATTAAAGAACTCAGAGAAAAGAGAAAGAAGGCTTGGGATACAGCCCGTGACTTCCTTGATAGCAAGAGAAATGCAAACGGCGTTCTCAGTGAGGAAGATTCCAAGACCTACGATGCGATGGAACAAACGATTGTTGATCTCGGCAAGGAAATTCAGCGTCTGGAAAGACAGGCTGAAATTGAAGCTGAAATGAACAAGGCAACTTCCACTCCTGTTCTCGGAAAACCCGCAACTCCGACTGTTTCTGAAAAGACAGGTACAGCGAGCGACACTTACAAGAAAGCTTTCTGGAACAGCGTCAAAAACCGCAACTGGATTGATGTACACAACGACTTGCAGGTTGGCACAGATGCAGAGGGCGGCTATCTTGTGCCGGATGAGTTTGTGCGCCTGTAAAAGGCGATGTTTACAGTAGATTAGGCTCTACACC
>NZ_JBKXNW010000038.1:0-5099 GCF_047012705.1 Pseudoruminococcus sp.
AAGTCCATAAGCCAATTCGCCGCTCGTCAAATCTGTAAACAGTTTGACTCGCTTGGGCTCATTGTATCATAACTCCGGTTGTCATTCTATACCGAGTCGGAATTATCTTCTAAGAGATTGGATAATCTTTGCACCGCCATATCCGGATTCTTGGAATATGTTCTTATGATGTCAGCTATGTCATTGAATGCATTAACAGAGTGGGTTATCTCTCTTAAAAACATTATCTCATTGTATTCCTGATTGGATTCAAACCCCATCTTGGCTGCCACATCTGCATATTCTGTGTTTCCCTTGAAATTATTGCAAGCATTTGTAAATGAATCGGCAAATAGCTTGTATTCGTTTAATATTGCCAGCAACAGGTTCTTGGCGAAATCTCCATCTGCATTATCAAGGTTTGTTGGAAGATTTTCGATAATACCTGTCATAGCGTCTCTTATAAGAAGTTCTTTCTTATCTGTTATATCTGTTTCGTAGCTGTCAGTTTCGCCTTTAAGCCATTCCACAGATACATGAAGTGCTTCTGAAAGTCCTTCAAGTACCATCTTCTTGGTATTGTCGATTGTTCCAGCTTCATAACGCTGTATGGTGGAAGCGGTGACTCCCATCTTGTCTGCAACATAAGGTTGTGTAAGGTTTAATTCTGTTCTGCGGCTTTTAGCCCTCTCACCGATAATCCGGCGAAGTTCCTTATCCTTCATGTTGTCTGCCTCCTTTTCGGTTATTCCTTTCGGTATGTTCATACTATATCATATAAAAATTAAAATTGCAATATGCAATGCTATAATTATTTTTATAATTTCGTAATGCTTGACAATAAAATATAAAAGCGATATACTGACAGAAAAATAAATTGCATAATGCAATTTAAAAGGAGATGATTAAATGACGGAAAGAAAGATTGCTTTATCTATAGAAGATGCTGCCGATTATACAGGAATTGGAAGAAACACCCTGAGAAAACTTGTTGAGTGGGAAAAACTTCCTGTTCTAAAGGTCGGAAGAAAAGTTCTCATAAAGACGGATATGCTGGAAAAGTTTATGGAAGTCAACGAAGGCAGAGACTTGAGAGATAAGACTAGCGTAAAAGCAGTCACAAGAAAAGTGACAATTTAAAAGAGGCGGCTTCTAATGAACCCGCCCCTGATATATCAGACCGAAGCCATGATATACCTACACGCAAGAGGATTATAACATGTGCTTCTTCTGATATGCAACAACCAATTAACGGAATGGAAGACTGACAAATCACAAGATATCAAAGCCCTCGGCGTTTGAGAGCGAAATACACCCCTCGCACAAACCTGGGGTTTATGCTCAGCGTATTTCGCCCTTGCAGGGAGCAAAGCCACGCAGGCGTGACTTATACAAATGCTGTCGCATTTGGTTATGTCGGATACGGCAATAAGCCAACAACAATACCACTTATATTATCTGTTCATCTTTCATTCCAATTATCAGAGGAAGGAGAAGAAAGCACATTGACAACAAGACATTCATTTATACAGATGACCAAGCTGTCGAATGTCCGGGGAAGAATCACCTATATATCAAGCCATGCAAAGCAGGAACATCTGTATGCGGTTTATGAAACAACTGACAGAAGCTATTGGACGGAGCTTGCACGATGCAGCCAGCAGGAATTTAAGAAAAGCGGTGTTGATGGAAAGTGTATCGAAGCAAGGGAGCTTATCATTGCCCTGCCTGAATCACTTTATGAACAGGGAATGCCCGATATGCTGCTAAAATCGTTTACGGATAAATTCAAAGAAAAGTATGGTGTGGAATGTGTTGCAGCACTTCACCACAATAAGCGTATGACAAATTTCCATATCCATCTTATCTTTTCTGAAAGACAACTTCTTGCAGAACCTGTCATAAAGACTGCCACAAGGAATATGTTCTATGATGAACATGGAAATCATGTACGAACCAAGAAGGAAATCCTTGATGAAGCTGGCAATATCCGCAAAAGATGTAAGGTTATCAAAAAAGGCGAGGTTTATGAGAAGAAGCTGTTTACCTCTAAGAATACGAGGTTTAAGCAGGAAGATTTTCTGGACGAGGTAAAATTATTTTACACCAGAATGATAAATTGCTGGGTAACGGACGAAAAAGACAGACTTACAGTATTTGACCGTAATGGTCCATATCTTGCTACCAAGAAGATTGGTAAGAATAATTCTAAAGCTGAACAGATTGAGAAGGATAATAAACTGCGGATGGACTGGAATCGTGAAGTTGACAGGGCTATCATAAGCGAGGTTTCTATGGATGATATTCTACAGATAAAGAGGGAACATATCACAGAGCCAGTAAAGAGATCGATTGAGCGATACGGCAATAAGCCCGAAATGTTCTCGCTTATCCTGAATATGGCAATAGCAGAGCTGGTACTGCTTATCACAAAGGTGCTTGAGGCTATAAAAGGCATTCACAGCAGGCAGCAGCGTGAAAATGCTCACGAAGATAAAAACAAAGCCCAAAAGCAGGACAACGGAATACTTACAGCAGATGTGTTACCGCCAGAGCCTGTTATGATACCGGAAGCAGCCGCTTATCCGAAGTTAAAAAAGATAAAGACAGAACTGGACAGCCAGAATGCCATTATCTTTGAAGCTGAGAAACTAAGAGGCAGTCTTGAAATCGAAATGTCAAACTTAAAGGGACTGGCGAAGCTCACCAGAAAAAGCGATTTGCAGAGAAAGATTGACGAAAAGACGGATTATATCAACCGATTAAAGGTAGGACTCTCAAACATGGTTCGTAATAGCGGTTTTGAAAACATGAACGAGTTCCTGCTGACATTCAGAGAATGCAGGAATGCTTATACGGATTATCAGAGACAATACGAAAGCTGGAAGAATGCCTGCAGAAAACCGGATACACCTACGCATAAGGATGAAAAACTGTCGGATAAACTTGCAAGACTACAAAGGGAAGCCGCTGAAAACCAGAACAGTATCAGCAGGCAGACAAAGGACAGAGGGGGAAGATAATATGCTTTTTGTTTTATATTCTTTTGACGGAATTACGATAGAATATTGGAACTTAGCATGATATAATAATAGAAAATTTTTAGGAAGAGGTGAGAACGATATGAAAATTATCCGAGATAACTGCTCAGTACAGTTGATGTAAACTGTTGGCAGATTGTGCTGAGGTTAAAAGAAACTTGCCAGTAGTCGTTGACTGTACTGCTCTGATGCTTGAAATACAATATGTAAAGGAGTACAGTTATGCGTTATATAAAAGAAATATTAAAGAAAAACAGCATATGGGTATTGGTCTATATTGGACTAGGTATATTTAATTCATTTATGGCTAATTACAAGGTTGACTATTTCCAAAAGGTTATTGATGGATTGGCTGATAGAACACTTGCATTTGCAGGAGTTGCAACATATGGCTTTATTTTGCTGGTAAATTATGGTATGAATTATCTGGATAATTACCCTGAAAAGAAGTTGGAACATGGTATTTATCTGGATTTTAAGCTTTTGTCACTTAGAAAAATAAGTACAATCGATTATACGGAATATCAGAAAATAGGTACGGGCAAACTTATTCAAAGGATTGAGAATGGTTCAGCAGCAGGAAGAAATGTATTATTCAATTTCTGGTTGTGTTTGATTCGTGACTTACTTCCTACCATTGGTTTTAGTATATACTTTATTTGGAAAATAGATGAAAAAATCACTTATGTACTGTTTGTAGGCTATATAGCTATTTTTATAATAACCAACATTCTATTAAAGTTTCTTTACAAAATAAAAGAAAAGATTTTGAATAGTGAAGAACTATTAAATCACTATTTGGTCAGAGGCTATATGGAAATGTTGGTATTTCGTATGAGTAAACAGTTCCCGAGTGAAATAAAGAAGACTTGTAATGCAAAAGAGGATATTGTTTCATCAAAAGTAAAAATGAATATGATTCATGAAGCATTCTTCACAATATTTGCACTACTTGTGGCAATGTTAGATATTGGTATTCTTTTTTATGCATGGAAAACGAAAAACCTTACAGTAGGTTCTGTGGTTGCACTAATTGCACTGATTGAAAATGCTTATACGCCAATTGCCATTTTTAATGTACTTTATGTCCAATATAAATTAGACAAGGCGTCGTATAAGAGATTTGAGGAATTTTTAGGCTTAAAAGACGATGTTCAATTAAGAAACGGTAACGCAATAAATACAAATGTTGGAAAAATTGCAATAAGAAATTTATCATTCCAATATGAGGAACGAAAAATTATAGATGGCTTGAGCCTGTCAATACAAAAGGGAGAAAAAATAGCTTTTGTAGGAGAAAGTGGTTCCGGAAAATCGACCTTGATTAGGATATTATTAGGGTTGCTAAAATATAATCAAGGAGAAGTTCGCTTAGGAGACATGGAGTTAAAAGAAATTTGTCTTAATAATCTGTATGATAGAGTTAGTTATCTATCACAGGATGCCCCTGTTTTTGACGGAACAATAAAAGAAAATCTGGTATTTGAGAAACAAGTGTCAGAAGAACAAATGCTAGGGGCATTGAGTGAAGTGCAACTATCTCATTTAGTTGAAAATCTTGCGGAAGGTTTAAATACTGAAATTGGTGAGAAAGGTACTTGTTTATCGGGTGGAGAAAAACAAAGACTTGCATTAGCTCGCTTGTGGTTTGAAGACTCCGAACTTGTCATTTTGGATGAAGCAACATCTGCAATGGATAATTTAACAGAAGAAAATGTAATGAAATCAGTTATGCAAAAAATGAAAGATAAAACTGTCATTGCCATTGCACATAGATTAAATTCCATTGCAGGTTTTGACAGAATTATCCTCTTTAAAGAAGGGAGAATTGTTGGACAAGGTACTTTTGAAGAACTACTACATACAGATTCTTATTTTATGGACTTGTATAATGCGAATGTGAAATAATTGTTTTTTAGGTCGAAACTTGTAAAAATACAAAGGGGCTGTTGCTATTGCACTTTTTTAATTGTTAGAGTAGCAGTCCCTTAGTGTACTTAAAGTTCAATAGAGTCTTCTGCGTTTACCCATATCTGCATAGTTCCATCCAGATATAGTTTTGCATATTCAAGAGGTTCA
>NZ_JBKXNW010000039.1:0-4836 GCF_047012705.1 Pseudoruminococcus sp.
AACACCGCCGCAATCTGAACACCCTTGTCTGCGGCGGTTCCGGTGCCGGTAAGACCCGCTTTTACTGTAAGCCAAATCTGATGCAGGCAAATACCAGCTTCGTGATTCTTGACCCGAAGGGCGAGATCGTCCGGGATGTGGGAAATCTGCTGGAGAAAAAGGGCTATGAGATCAGAGTTCTCGACCTGATCTCAATGGAAAAGAGCCACTGCTACAACCCGTTTGTCTATCTCCATTCGGACAACGATGTGCAACGGCTTGTGACAAATCTGTTCAAGAGCACAACGCCAAAGGGGTCACAAAGTAACGACCCTTTTTGGGACACCTCAGCTTCAATGCTGCTGTCTGCTCTCGTCTATTATCTTCACTACGAAGCACCGGAGGATGAGCAGAACTTTGCAATGGTAATGGAGATGCTGCAAGCGGCTGCCATCGACAATGAGGAAGATCCACGACCCTCGCCGCTGGACTGCCTGTTTGCCGATTTGGAGTTGGACAGACCCGACCACATCGCTCTGAAATACTATCGGTCTTACCACACCGGTTCGGCAAAGACCCTGAAATCCATTCAGATCACCCTTGCCGCAAGGCTTGAAAAGTTCAACTTGGAGAGCTTGGCTGCACTGACCTGTACCGATGAGCTTGACCTTGCTTCTATGGGCGAAAAGAAAGTGGCACTGTTCGCTATTATCCCGGACAACGATTCGAGCTTCAATTTCTTGGTCAGCATCCTTTATACCCAGCTATTTCAGCAGCTATTCTTTTCCGCTGACCATATTCACGGCGGCGCATTGCCAATTCCCGTTCACTTCCTAATGGACGAGTTCGCCAATGTCAGCCTGCCGGACGACTTCGATAAGATCCTTTCCGTTATGCGTTCCCGTGGCGTGTTTGTGTCCATCATTCTTCAGAACTTGGCACAGCTCAAGGCACTGTTTGAAAAACAGTGGGAATCCATCGTCGGCAACTGCGATGAGTTCCTCTACTTGGGCGGCAACGAGCAGTCCACCCATAAGTATGTAAGCGAATTGCTGGGCAAGGAAACCATCGACACGAACACTTACGGAAAGAGTTCCGGGCGAAGCGGAAACTATTCCACCAACTATCAGATCAGCGGTCGAGAGCTTCTGACCCCGGATGAGGTTCGTATGCTTGATAACCGCTACGCCATTCTGTTCATCCGAGGGGAACTCCCTGTGATGGACTTAAAATACGACATTCTCAAGCACCCCGCCGTTGACCTTACTGCCGACGGAAAAGGCGGCGTCTATCAGCACGGCAAGGTCATAAGTAATGTTGCGACCATTGAGGTGCAGTACCTCGACCCCGATACTCTGCCGGATACAGAGGTATCGGAAACCACCTATGAGCTGTTGTCCGATGAGGATTTCAACTCGGAAACCAACAACAATACAACAACAAAATTACGGAGGTAACTACTATGAACATTTTCAAGAAGAACACCGAGAAGCATACCGAAAAGCTGCCTATGACCGGCAAGGTTAAGAAGGGCTTCCGCATTTACTGCACCGCCATTATGGGTGCAGCACTCGTCCTCGGCACTTCGGTTACGGCGTTTGCCGCCAACGACCCCATTACCGTTATCAACAACCTGTCTACCTTTATCTTCGGGCTGATCCGTGCCATTGGTCTTATCCTGTTGGGCTTCGGCGTTGTGCAGGTCGGTCTGTCCCTGAAGTCCCACGACCCCTCTCAGCGAGCGAACGGTTTCCTGACCCTTGCAGGCGGCGTCATCATCACCTTTGCAAAGGAAATCCTTGACCTGATTGTCGGCTAAGAAATTTCACACCGAGGGGTGTTCCCGAAAAATCGGGAGCACCCCTTAACTCTATGAAAAGGAGGTGCTTTTCGTGAGCGACAACTGGGTCGTACAAAACCTTGAAAACGCACTGGAAACTTGGAACGAAAAGCTGGCTGAGATTTGGCAGCTTATTACGACAACGCCGCAGGACTTCAAAGGCGGTGGAATATGGGGCGTAATCGTCAACATCAACGGCGCAGTGCAGTCTATCGGACTTGCACTCCTTGTACTGTTCTTTGTCGCCGGTATGGTGAAAACCTGCGGCTCGTTCACAGAAGTCAAGAAACCGGAACACGCTCTGAAGCTGTTCGTTCGCTTCGCCATTGCCAAGGGTGCTATCACTTATGGTATGGAGCTGATGCTTGCCCTGTTCAATATTGTGCAGGGAACGATTTCGACAATTATGAGTTCGGCAGGCTTCGGTTCACCGCAACAGACGGTTCTACCGGCTGAAATGATAACGACCATCGAGGACTGCGGCTTCTTTGAGTCCATCCCGTTGTGGGCGGTCACGCTCATCGGAGGGCTGTTCATCACCGTAATGTCATTCATCCTGATAATGACCGTGTATGGGCGGTTCTTCAAGCTCTATATGTATACAGCACTTGCGCCCATTCCGCTTTCCACCTTCGCCGGTGAACCGAGTCAGAATGTGGGCAAGTCCTTCATCAAAAGCTACTGCGCCGTTTGCTTGGAGGGGGCAGTGATCGTGCTGTCCTGCATCATCTTCTCGCTCTTTGCGTCCTCACCGCCCGTAGTAAACCCCGATGCGGCGGCGGTCACGCAGGTGTGGAGTTATATAGGCGAACTGCTCTTTAATATGCTCGTTCTCGTTGGCTCGGTCAAGATGAGCGACCGCATTATCCGAGAGATGATGGGACTGTAAGGAGCGCACTATGAAAAACAACACCAAAATCTATAACCGCTTCAAGGGGTTCACCCTTGAGGACTGCGATTGTCGATATTGTCTGTACTATGGTGGCAGACGCAAAGGCAAGGTGAACTGCCTTGCGGATGAATGCGTCTGTGCCGAGGAAATCCGTCAGGCAAAGGAAAGCTATCGCAGAGAAAGGAGCTTCAATGGAAGTTAAGATCAACCGAGAAATCCGCAACTATACGGAGGCAATGTTCTTTGGACTGTCTATGCGACAGTTCATTTTTTCTGCCTGTGCCTGCGTGGTGGCAGTGGGACTCTATTTCCTGCTCAAGCCATATGTCGGCACGGAAACCGTATCGTGGATGTGCATTTTGGGAGCCGCACCCTTTGCGGCTCTCGGCTTTATCAAATACAACGGAATGACGGCGGAAAAGTTCGTATGGGCTTGGTTCAAATCCGAGTTTCTGATGCCAAAGAAACTGACCTTCCGTTCCACCAACACCTACTACGAAATGATGAAGCCTGAAATGGAACACAAGCAAAAGGAGGTATTGAAAGCCAATGATTAAAACGCTTCGCAACCTGCTCAAACAGGATAAAGAACGATTTGTTGTGCCGAGGGGCGTCCAGGATGTGATTCCCATCAAGGCGATTTACGACGACGGTATTTTTCAGGTGGGCAGAGATAAGTTCTCCAAGACCTATAAGTTCAGCGACATCAACTATGCTGTCGCCAGTCGTGAGGATAAGGAAGCTATGTTCCTTGAATATTCGGAGCTACTCAACAGCCTTGACAGCGGTGCAACCACCAAGATCACCATTAACAACCGCCGTTTGAACCGTGCAAACTTTGAGAAAACCATTCTTCTCCCCCTGAAGGGCGATGCGCTTGACGAGTTCCGTGAGGAGTACAATCGGATGCTCCTTGATAAAGCAACCGGCGCAAACTCTATCATTCAGGAGAAGTACATCACCATTTCGGTGTGCAAGAAGAATGTTGAGGAAGCGAGAAACTACTTTGCCCGTGTGGGAGCTGACCTGATCGCCCACTTCGGACGGCTCGGCAGTAAGTGCGTGGAGCTGGAGCCGGATGAACGGCTCCGCATTTTCCACGACTTTTACCGTGCCGGTGAAGAAACGGAGTTTCGCTTTGACATCAAGGAAACCCGCAGAAAGGGACACGACTTCAAGGATTTCATCTGCCCTGATTCGATGGAGTTCACGGGCGACTATTTCAAGATCGGTGAGCGTTACGGCAGAGTGCTGTTTCTGCGAGAATACGCTTCTTATATCAAGGACAGTATGGTTGCGGAAATGACCGACCTCAACCGCAATCTGATGATGTCCATTGATGTTATCCCCGTACCCACGGATGAAGCCGTGCGAGAAGCCGAAAGCCGTCTGCTTGGTGTTGAAACCAATGCGACCAACTGGCAGCGTCGGCAGAATGCCAACAACAACTTTTCTGCCCAGCTTCCCTACGACATTGAGCAACAGCGCAAGGAAATGAAAGAGTTCCTTGACGACCTGACGACCCGTGACCAGCGAATGATGTTTGCCGTTCTGACGATGGTTCACACGGCGGACACCAAGGAGCAGCTTGACAATGACACCGAAGCTCTGCTCACTACGGCAAGAAAACACCTGTGCCAGTTCGGTGTTCTCAAGTTCCAGCAGCTTGACGGACTGAATACGGCGATGCCCTTCGGTGTTCGCAAGATCGAATCGTTCCGCACACTGACAACGGAGAGCCTTGCGGTCTTTATTCCATTCCGGGTGCAGGACATTTGCCATACCAACGGCGTTTACTACGGTCAGAATGTCATCTCCAAGAATATGATTATCGCAGACCGTCGGCAACTCTTGAATGGCAACGAGTTTATTCTCGGCGTTTCGGGCGGTGGTAAGTCCTTTACCGCCAAGGGCGAGATCATCAATCAGGTGCTTGCCGGCAACGCAGACATTATCATCATTGACCCTGAGCGAGAGTATTCGCCCCTTGTGCGGGCGCTGGGCGGCGAGATCATCAACATCTCTGCCACTTCTCCCACCCACATCAATGCGATGGATATGAACCGGGAGTACGGCGATGGCGCAAACCCCGTCATTCTGAAATCCGAGTTCATTATGTCCCTGT
>NZ_JBKXNW010000040.1:0-4375 GCF_047012705.1 Pseudoruminococcus sp.
TTGACATTTCCAATGCGTGTTCATTAAAATTTGCCATTGCGTTCACTCCTTTTAGAATTTTATACTGTCACATTATTACTTCTTTATTCTAAAATCTTCAATAATAAGCGATTTCATTCCACATTTAATACATCCGTAATCCGAATGACTTCCAAACTGATATAATCTAACAACCTCATGCTTACATAATTTAGCTAAATTTGTCCTTTCAATTTTATCAAATTCATCTTCTTGCATATTTTTCATATTTTTCAATTCCTTTCTATTAAATGATAATTTAGCAGCTTAACCAACCATTTTTGAAAGTAAAGTTGATTGTAACTCAGCTAATCTTTGGATTTCAATATTAAAAGTGTCGCAATCAGATAAATACGCTTCATATAACCGATTAAGAATGATTAAATCATCTTTATTATCAGGAGTAATAAAACCATATCCTGAAATTTTATCTGGTGAAGTATGGCGAACCGTTGTACCTGAAGCCGTGGCAAGAATATAATTTCTATAATCATTGCTGCACATCAGAAAGTAGATGAACGCTTTCGGATAAGTGTTGTCAATAAATTCAACTAAACCAACTCGCTGATTGTGTAAAAAGGTCATTCTTTCATCTTTGGGGATGATTGCTGGAAAACCAAGTGTATCACCATTTTTACTTAAATCGGTCATCGTTACAACTAAAGAACCTGCTTCAAGCACATAGTCAGCCTTATATTCCGCTTCTTCGTTATAGAATTTGGGTTTATTATTTTGAAAACCACCGCCAATTTTGAAATTGCCCGGAGATACCAATATTTTTGAGGTTTCGTTTTCGGAAAATTGCTCTCCGTCAAAAGCATATCCGTGTTTAATCTTGATGAAGTCCTTTAGCTGCACATAGTTAGGCATATTACGCATATCTTCGTGGAGAAATCGACTAAACTTTTCTGTGAAAAATGCGTTAACTGTAGCAAATAAATTATCATTTATCTTCTGCTTCAACGCAATCCTGTCTGTAACAATCTTATATGCTTTCACAATCTTTTGCTGTTTTTCGATAGGTGGTACTGGCAATTTCATTTTTGCAAATTCTTCCCACGGCATACTACCACGCACACCACCAACCGCAATAAAGGCAGCTTCTCTATCAAATTCTGGTCTTTTGAACCACATTTCCAAATAATCTGGCAGAATAATATTCTTATCTTTTACTCTAAAAATAGGATATGCAGGCGACATTATTGCTTCTTCATATTCCTCTAATCTTGCAACCGGTATTTTTCCATCACGACTGACCTGCATTAAACTTACTGCAAAGTCATTTTTACGGATTATCTTATACTTTGAAAGGTCTGTTCCATTTGTATTTGCAACAGATTTAATGAAACATTTATCAATACTTACACCTATCAGTTCTGAAACCGTTCCATCACTATTTCTTTCATCTACCCTTGTTACAAGTTCCTCAATGGTTTTATACATATCTTTTCCGCCTTATCCTATATATTTTCTGTGAGCAATTTTCACATTGCTCTGCTTAACCATTGCATATTGCAATGTCGTATCTATTCTTCTATGCCCCAAGAGCTGCTGAAGTTGCTCTATCGGCATTCCTTTGTCTATTGCCATTGTCGCAAGCGTTCGCCTGAATTTATGAGGGTGTACCTTATTTAATCCCAATCGTTTTCCAAGCTGTCGTAATCTCACTTCAATACCTCCGATATTCATTCGATTATACGGAGATTGTAATGATACAAAAAGTGCCGGATTATCGTCCTTTCGGCTATTTAAATAATTCTGCAAATGTATTTTTGTTCTTGCATCAAAATATACTATTCGCTCCTTATCGCCTTTGCCGAAAACAACACATTCTCTTTCATTAAAATCTATATCCTCACGATTTAGTAACACCATTTCTCCGACACGCATACCCGTTGAAGCAAGCATATCAATCATTGCCAAGTCCCTGAGTTCCGTGCAATTATCCCTCATCAATTCAAGTGCTTCATCTGAATAAGTTTCTTTAATGTTCGTTCCGGTCTTAACCTTATGTATTCGCCTGACCGGACTTTTCAAAATATAATCCTCGTCCTCAAGCCAAGAGAAAAAACTGGAAAGTATTCGTCTTATATTATCTATCGTAACTTTACTGGATTTTTTCTTAGCCTGATACTCGGTCAAATAGCAACGAATATCATCGGTCACAACATATTTGATACTCTTTCCAATGCCATCAAGCATTGACTGTATCGTTGCATTATAGTATTTCAAGGTTTTCTCAGAACAGCCTTCAATACGCTTTGCCGATAAGAAAGACTCTACTAAATTCTGTTCTGAAAGTTCCTTATCTTTTTCCGTCTTTGTTACCTCATAATCAAAAAGTGTATGTTGTAACACCTCTTGCAATCTTTCTGTCTGTGCGTTATTCAAGTGAGGTAACATTCCTTGAATAACATCTGTAATTAGGTTCTGTTTCATAGTCAATTCTCCTTTTGTTTTTTAAGAGAACGACTACCAGTGGCAGTCCCTTGTTTTAACTCCCGCCACTGATGGGAGTTCTATTGTAAATGATAATTTAGAAGCTACAGTGCAAGCAATATTCAAATCGCTATTTATTGACTACAAAGGAGCCCAATATTCCGATTATCTGGAATTTGAGTTCGGAAAATATCCTGCAACTTGGAACTTAGTTGACTTAGATAGCATTGTCGATGTTCGTGATGGCACACACGACTCGCCAAGTCCAACTGAATCTGGCAAATATCTTATCACTTCTCGTCATCTGCTCCCGTACGCTGTTGACCGTAGTGATGCGTATTTTATTTGTGAAGCCGATTTCAAGAAAGTCAATGAGAGAAGCAAAGTCGAATATGGGGATATTCTCTTTAGTATGATTGGAACAATCGGTATTATTTCTTTCATAACAGACAAAGAAGTGGATTTTGCGATAAAGAATGTAGGTTTATTCCGTACTTCTCAAAATCCTACCATACGATATTTCATTCTCTCGTACCTAAAAAGTAAAATCGTGGAGAACTATATATCTTCATATATGGCAGGAAGTACTCAATCGTATGTAAGCCTTAATGTGCTAAGAAAGATACCTCTTATTCTGCCAACAGAAGATGTTCTTCAACATTTCGAGAAGCAAGTAACACCGCTATATGCGAAAATGATTGAGAACACCCACGAAATTGCCAAGCTCGACGACTTAAAAGATGTAATAACCACATCTATGTCAAGCCGCTAAATTATCATTTATCTTCTGCTTTAAAGCAATTCTCTCCGTAATTGCCTTATAACTGTTCACTATTTCAAGCTGGTTTTCAATAGGCGGAATAGGCAATTCTAGTCTGCATATATCATCCCAAGTAATCCCACCACGAACGCTCCCGTCAGTATGTAACCAACAAATTCGGTCAAACTCCGGTCTGCGAAACCACATCATCAGATAATCTTCATTCAAAATGCTGTTATCTATTACCTCAAACATAAAATATGCCGGAGAAACAATAGCAGGTTCTTCTTCATCATACAATGCAACCGGAAGTCGTTCATCACGACCAACGTGCATTGGATTACACGCAAACTTTCCTTTTGTTATCAGTTTATATTTACTCAAATCCGTACCAATGACATTTGCAACCGACGGCATAAAGAACTTGTCTATGTTAATTCCCAAAACTCTGTCTGTTATGCTTTCTCTGTTCCGAGTATCAATCAGTCGGATATGGTTTCCTAAAATATCATAATTCGATTTCATATCCCAACTCCTTAAATACAGCAAGCAAATCTGATTTGGATTTTTCCTCTTGAACAAGAAGTTCTTTGAGTTCTCCCTGCAATGACTTCATTTTTGTATCAAAGTCGATGTTCTCATCACGATTGACAAACTCAATATATCTGCTCGGCACAAGAGTAAATCCTTTTTCCTTTACTTCATCAAAAGAAGCAGAATAACAAAACTCTGGTACATTCTCATAAGTTTCCTCATAGCCTTCCTGCTGCCAGTTATGATATACACTTGTAACTTTGGCTCTATCTTCCTCTGTCAATTCAATGTACTTCTTCTCATAAGGACTGCCCATCTGTCGTAAATCCATAAAAAGTATTTCATCTTCTCGATTACGATAGCGTTTTAGCTTTCCATTCTGTTCCACAACACGAGCCTTTTTATTCTTATTGAGTACCCAAAGGGTAACGCTGATGTCTGTGGTATAGAAAAGGTTTCTCGGAAGAATAATGATTGCTTCTACCAAATGATTTTCTATAAGCTGCTGTCTGATTTTCAGCTCTGTACCATCATCAGATAATGCACCATTGGCAAGCAGGAAACCTGCCACACCGTTTTGAGAGAGTTTGGAAACAATATTCAGTATCCAACCATAGTTTGCAT
>NZ_JBKXNW010000041.1:0-4095 GCF_047012705.1 Pseudoruminococcus sp.
TGTTTTTCGTAGGGAACCCTCGCAGGGGGTTCCCTGTAAGACTAATGTTACTAACAAGAGAGAATTTAGCGGTGGACAAAGTCCACCGCTTTGGAAGTAAAGAAATGTTAAGGGCGTTGCCCTTAAAACCCACCAAAGGCTCCGCCTTTGGAAACCGCAAGCCTTTGAAAAGGCTTGACCTAAACTTTTATCTGTCTTGAGGAAGTGCGTTAGTTAATTGTAAGGGCGAACTGTGTTCGCCCGCTTGGTAATTTTTTCGACCGCGTCAATTAACTTCCCTTGTTCACTACGAGCGAGACTTGTCGAGCGATTCCGCGTCTTGACCGCGGCGGCACGCCGCCTTTACCTAAACTTTAATTGTCTAAGATTAGTACATAAGTTAATATTAAATAACAGCGATTTAATATTAGCTTGACAAAAAATGAAAACAGAGAGTATTATGTAATAAATGCTTTTGTTAGGAGTGTTAAAATGAAGATTTTTATAGCATCGGATATTCATGGTTCGGAACATTACTGTAAAATTATGGCTGAAAAATATCGTGAGGAGGGTGCAGATAAGCTGTTACTTCTTGGCGATTTACTATATCATGGGCCACGAAATGATTTACCGCTTGGATATAATCCAAAAGGTGTTATAGCTATTCTTAATTCTCTTAAAAACGAGATAATATGTGTTCGTGGAAACTGTGATACAGAGGTTGACCAAATGGTTCTGGATTTTCCTATTATGGCAGAGTATGCAATAATTTATGACGGAAATAAAACTATTTATGCTACACATGGACATAAATTCAATCCGCAGAATCCCCCAATGCTTAAAAGCGGAGATATTCTTTTGAATGGACATACACACATTCCTGCAAATGAAACCTTCGGAGAATTTTATTATGTAAATCCGGGCTCAGTTTCCATTCCAAAAAACGGAAGTAATCATAGCTATATGATTTATGAGAACGGTGAATTTACATTAAAAAAACTGTGCGATTGATGTAAATATAATTCTTTTTGCAATATAATCTACACAATATGCAAGAAACACTGCCAATTTATGCAAATTTTTTAGGAGTCTTTATATTGACAAGGCGATTTATAAGCACTATAATTAAAGATGTTACTTATCATAATATTATGCGGAAAAACCGCAAATTTATTGGAGGCTAAATATAATGAGCAGAGTATACAATTTTTCGGCAGGCCCTTCTATGCTTCCCGAATCAGTTCTTAAAAAGGCAGCAGCAGAAATGCTGGACTATGAGGGTAGCGGTCAATCCGTTATGGAGATGAGCCACCGTTCAAAGATTTACGGTACAATTATCGAGGGTGCAGAAAGCCTTCTTCGTGAGGTTATGAACATTCCTGATAACTATAAGGTTCTCTTCCTCCAGGGCGGTGCGTCAACACAGTTCGCTGCTATTCCTCTCAACCTTATGAATGGTTCAGGCAAGGCTGACTATGTTCTTACAGGTCAATGGGCAACAAAGGCTTATAAAGAGGCTGCACGCTATGGCGAAGCTAATGTAGTTGCTTCTTCTAAGGATAAGACTTTCTCATATATTCCTAAGCTCGACCCATCAACATTCACAAAGGATGCTGACTATTTCTATATTTGTATGAATAATACAATCTACGGCACAGTTTATCATGAAATTCCTGAAACAGGAAATGTACCGCTTGTTGCTGATATTTCTTCCTGCATTCTTTCTACACCACTTGATGTTTCCAAGTTTGGTATGGTTTATGCAGGTGCTCAGAAGAATATGGCTCCTGCTGGTCTTACAGTAGTAATCATTCGTGAGGATCTCATTGGTCATGCTCGTGACATCACTCCTACAATGCTCGATTACAAGACACACGCAGATAACGGCTCTATGTTCAATACACCACCTTGCTACACAATCTACATTGCAAAGCTCGTTCTTGAGTGGATTAAGAACGAAATCGGCGGTCTTGAGAATATGCAGAAGCTCAACGAGAAGAAAGCAGCATTGCTTTATAACTTCCTTGATAATTCTAAGATGTTCAGAGGCACAGTTGTTCCAGAGGATCGTTCACTTATGAATGTACCTTTCGTTACAGGCAGTGATGAGCTTGACGCTAAGTTCGTTAAGGAAGCAACAGAGCATGGTCTTGTTAATATCAAGGGACATAGAACAGTTGGCGGTATGCGTGCTTCCATCTACAATGCAATGCCATATGAGGGAGTAGAAGCTCTTGTTAAGTTTATGGCAGAGTTCGAGGCTAAGAACGCCTAATCATAAATAACATCAGAGGGTTGATTTTAATGTATAATATTCTTACACTTAATAAAATCTCTAAGGCAGGACTTTCTCGCCTTGGCGATAACTACAATGTTGCAGATTCTGTTGAAAATCCTGATGCAGTTCTTGTTCGTTCAGCATCTATGCACGATATGGAACTTCCTTCAAGCCTTCTCGCAATCGCAAGAGCAGGTGCAGGCGTCAACAATATTCCTCTTGATAAATGCACAGAGCAGGGTATCGTAGTTTTCAATACACCTGGTGCTAATGCAAATGCTGTTAAGGAACTTGTTCTTTCAGCATTGTTCCTCAGCTCAAGAAAGATTGTTGAGGGTATTGAGTGGGCAAAGACTCTTAAGGATAATGCAGATGCAGCAAAGCTCGTAGAAAAAGGAAAGAGCCAGTTTGTCGGTCCTGAAATCAAGGGCAAGACACTTGGCGTAATCGGTCTTGGTGCTATCGGTATTCTTGTTGCTAATGCAGCAGTTTCACTCGGAATGAATGTTCTCGGTTACGACCCATTCATTTCTGTTGACGCAGCATGGGGACTTTCACCAAAGGTTAAACATGTTGTTTCTCTTGATGATATTTTCGAAAATAGCGATTATATCACGCTCCATGTTCCGCTCACACCAGAAACAAAGGGTGTAATCGGCAAGGAGAACATTGCAAAGATGAAGGACGGCGTTCGTATTCTCAACTTTGCTCGTGGAGATTTGGCTGATAATGAAGCAGTTCTTTCATCAGTTGCTGATGGAAAAATTGCAAAGTATATCACAGACTTTGCAGCACCGGAACTTCTTGATGTTGAAAATGTAATCGTAACACCTCACCTCGGTGCGTCTACACCTGAATCAGAAGATAACTGTGCAAAGATGGCTGCTGACGAGATTAAGGATTACCTTGAGAATGGTAATATCAAGAATTCCGTAACACTTCCGGCAGTTTCTATGGCTCGTGGCACAGGTACAAGAATTTGTGTTATTCACAAGAATGTTCCAAATATGATTAGTGCGGTAACAACTGCTCTTGCGGGTGCTAACATTGAGAATATGCAGAGCAAATCAAGAAAAGAATACGCATACACAATACTTGATGTAACAGGCGATTTTGATGTAGCTGCTATTGAAGCTATTGATGGCATTATCAAGGTAAGAGTAATCAAGTAATTGATTTAAATAAGTATAATAAAAAGCTCAAGGAAATTATCCTTGGGCTTTTTTTATCTTAGCGAACTCACTTCCTCCAAGACCTTAAAAGTTTTGCTCAAGCTTTTTCAAAAGCTTGCAGTTTCCAAAGGTAGTCACCTATGGCAGAGCCTTTGGTCGCTCTCCGCAGAGAGCGAAATACTTTTGGGCGAAGCCCAACATTTGTTTTTTTCTTAGGCGAACGCAGTTCGCCTTTATCAACTAATGTTGCTAATAAGAGAAAATTAAGCGGTGGACTCTGTCCACCGCTTTAGAATCAAAAAGCCTTTAAAAAGGCTTGACCTAAATTTTCAGTTGTCTTAGAAAAATCTGTCAGCTAATCGTAGGGGCGAACTGTGTTCGCCCGCTCGGTAGTTTCTTCGCCCGCGTCAATTAACTTTCCTTAATCCACAACGAGCGAGACTTGTCGAGCGATTCCGCGTCTTGACCGCGGCGGCACGCCGCCTTGACCTAAACTTTCAGTTGTCTTAGAAAAATCTGTCAGCTAATCGTAGGGGCGAACTGTGTTCGCCCGCTCGGTAGTTTCTTCGCCCGCGTCAATTAACTTTCCTTAATCCACAACGAGCGAGACTTGTCGAGCGATTCCGCGTCTTGACCGCGGCGGCACGCCGCCTTGACCTAAACTTT
>NZ_JBKXNW010000042.1:0-4037 GCF_047012705.1 Pseudoruminococcus sp.
CTGCATCAAACTCTTTGTTTCCTGCAGTCTCCATTGCCATTAACAGAGTATCTTCTGAAAGCTTTTGTCAAGGGGGTGCGTGGATATTTTTCATATTACTTACGCAGATTCTCTCTCTGCTTCTGCCTGAATAATGCGTTTCAACCTGTCCTCCGCAGTCAAACCGCTACTATGGTCAAAAAACACTTTGACTTTATAATTTGTTTTGCCTTGCTTAATCACAAAAACTCCATCCGGTTTGTTTTTCTCCGAATGGTTATTTTGGGTGGGTAGTGTACTGTTCACAATATTTGTCATACGATATTCCTCCTAATTAAATGAAAAAAGCCCGACAAGGAAAGGTCTGACAACGAAGTTCCGACAACGGACATCAGAAAACCTTTTTTCTTTATCGGGCGATACTATCTTTTTACTATTTCCTTTTTCTTTATAATATTGGTTGTCATGGTTGTCAGAGAGGGAAAAGTGCCGCAATATCAAGGCTTTCGGGATTTTTACCCGACAACCAGACCGACAACCGGCTCGACAACCGAAGCGACAACTGGCTTTTATTTTTGCTTCAACCATTCTTCCGGAAGCCCTAACTGTTCCATTTCCTCTGTCGGGATTTCTTGAAAACCATCCATGCTGTTGTCAGGCTCGTTGTCGTTCCTGATACGCTCCCAGCCTTTTTGTCTGCGGTAAGGCTCTGGAAAATACCTCGGATTGCTGAACGCCCTCCAGCCTGTGACAGCGTTATTCATAATGTCATTGATCTCTCGCAGTTCCCATTGTTTCGGTTCGTCATAATCATGCCCCAGTGCTTCTTTGTAAAGCTGTTTGGAGCAGACTATGCTGCCGGAATAGCGTTCCAGATAATCTAAAATCTGTCCTGCCTTTGTGTCCTCCGGCATAAAGTCCTTTTGGTGGGCTTTCAGATAAGCGTTCATAGCCGGACTGAATCTCAGACGGAAATTGCCGCTTCTGTAAATCTCCATAGCTTCTGCCCACATCTGATTGATATACTCTCTGGAAGCCTGTTCATCCGCCAAAATATGAACCTCAGCCCTTTCAGGATAGACCATAACCGGAACGAAGCGGCGGTTGCCTGTTCGGTCAAGGGGAAGAAAGTCAAGGGTATTAGAAGAACCTCCAAACACACATTGTCGTTTTCTGTCTGCCGGATGTGTTTCATAGGGTATCTTATAGGTTTCCTTTTGTCGGCTCAGAAAGGACTTGATTTCTTCAATGCTCTTAGCGTTGGCAGTTGCAATCATTTCCGACATTTCAATAATCCAATGCCCCTGCATTTTGCGGTACACATTTTCATCATCCAGCTTTTTCAAATCATCAGAGAACCAGTCATCATTGACCGCAAGCAAACGGAAGAAAGAGGACTTTCCGGCTCCCTGACCGCCTACAAGACAGAGCATTACCTCAAATTTACACCCCGGCTTAAAGGCTCGTGAGATAGCACCCAACAGAAACAACTTCAATGCTTCATAGGTGTAATCATCTGTATCAGAACCGAGAAAGCGGTGCAGACAGAAGCGTATGCGTTCCGTTCCGTCCCATTGCAAGGCATTGAGAAAATCACAGACAGGGTGGTAACGGTTTTCATTGGCAATAACCGCAACTGCGTCTATGATTTTCTTCTCTACGGTCAATCCATAGTTTTCTTCAAAATATAGGAGCAGATATTTCACATCCACATCCGTCAATGTCGGGCTGTCACGATACCAACCGAGGGGCTTCACAATGTCGATTCTTTCGGTCAGAAGATTTTTTCGGATAGCCCCTTTCAAAAGCGGGTCATATTGCAGAACACGCTTATAATTTGCGGCAGTATTATAAACCTTACCTTTCTCGCTCTGCTCTAAGCTGTTTCGGATTTCTTCTACTGTGCATGGTTCTGTCTGCTGACAGTTCTGCAATTCGCTGTTCAAGTTTTAACACCTCCTTTCTCTGTTCTGCCACAAGTGCTTTTCGTTCCTCCAATGAACCATACAGAAGAATATCAAGCAGATATTCGATATAGTTCTTCTTATGCAGTGCTTCTGCAAACAGGGGATTCCATTCCTCATCCGGCTGTTTAGGAGCGTATTTCTTTTCCCATTCTCTAAGAAGATGAAAATAATCCGTCAGCACCTTGTAGCAATGATTTTCTCCTTTTTGATACTTCTGTTCCGGTGTCGGCTCACGAATACGAGGGCGGACACTGGGCTTTTGTCGGCTGTCATAGTTAAGACCAAAATCTTCAGCAAGTTTGACAGCAGCTTCCCTCAGCCCGATACCGAATAGCTTCGCTGTGAGATCAACAGCGTCTCCGGTTGCTCCGCAGCCAAAACAGTAATAGCGTTCATCCAGCTTCATACTGGGGGACTTATCTGAGTGAAACGGACAGCACGCCATACCTGTGCGACCCACTTTCAAGCCATAGGCTTCTGCGGCTTGTCGGGCAGTAACATTTTCTTTTACAACTTCAAATACATTCATGTGACTCCTTTCCTGAAACGAAAAAAGCACCTGTCATTTTCAAAACGAAAACAGCAAGTGCCTTAGAGTTCCATATTTAATTTTAGGTGCAAAAAAGCAGGAGACCTTTTCAGATTTCCTGCTTAGCAAAGCTGTGAAGATTTAATTGTGGTTGGGTTGCCAGTTATACAAACTGGAAATTTTCTTTTTAGAATGAATTATTTAATTTCTACAATAGCACCATATTTCGTATGCGGAAGATATTGTACCTTTAAATAAGTATTTTTATCAATATACCTTGAAAATACTGTGATTTCGATTTCATCATCTTTAACTTTATCATATAGAAAAATACTTCTTCTTTCAGAAGATATATCTGCACCACCATGAGATTGTTCAGTTACATATCCTTCTGCATAACTATACTGTTTGTTTATGATGTAAGGCATATCTAAAACAAAATCTTTCAAATATAAGATTAAAAGAATAGCTACTATAACAAGAATGGTATTAGCCAATCGAAGAAATATTATATCATTTTTTCCAGTATATTCTTTTTTTATCGCTTCTTTATCAAAAAATATCGAATAGATAAGTTTTCTTTTTTTAATTAGATAGATAATGCAAGCAATTAACGCTATAACAAATAATGAAACTCTTATAAACAATCTAAATATAGCAAAATCCATAATATCATCCCCTTAAACTTCAAGTTTGTTGCTTACATTATACTTCATCAACCTAAAGAATGGAAGATTTTTTCTTGCCTCCCAAAGCAAAAGCACCTGTCATTTTCAAAACGAAGACAGCAAGTGTCTTAGAGTTCCACATTCTATTTTGAGTGCAAAAAAGCAGGAGAACTTTTCAGATTTCCTGCTTAGTAAAGCTGTGAAGATTTAATTGTAGTCAGTTTTTCTTATACCATCCGAAATTTATACTTTAATGTTCTCTCATAACAAAAATCAATTTTGTCCTCCAACAAAAATACCGTTTGGGGGATTATCCCATATAAAATTATCCTCAGCCACTTCGCTCTCCAATGCAATTTCAATTTTATATATCCCCACATTTTGGGCATTTTCATCATCCTGACTATACATATAAAAATTCATACAATACCTTTCCTTCTCTGTCAATATGAGATACATACCATCCAATTCCGTTTTCCTTTTACCATAGTTGCTTTCACTTGATGATGCACAATCGCCCTCAAAACTTTGGATACTGCCCTCAATATAATCGAAAAAAGCAGAGATTTCAGTGTCTAAATTCTCAATGTTCTTTTTGCTTTCTTCGGAAAATAGAGATTTGAGTTTCTCTGAATCCTGTTGCTTACATGCCTCGATAATTTGTTGACACATCTTATCCGTTTCATTTTGTTCAGAGCTAAACCAGTCATTGAAATATTTGTTAGAGCAGCCTGTTAAACCGAGTATAATAATCACACTGGAAAGCAACAATACTTTTTTCATATAATTACATCCTTTACTGAATAATTGCAAAATCACTTATTGGATTAAGGTCATTACAAAAAATTTCTTACTATCATTATACTTCATCAACCTAAAGAATGGAAGATATTT
>NZ_JBKXNW010000043.1:0-3894 GCF_047012705.1 Pseudoruminococcus sp.
ATTGACGATTTCAACCTCAATGACCTGACCGACCTCGGAGATTTTAACTTCATAAAAAGTATCATCAAGCACAAAGCCCTTCGGCTGCTCAATTTCTCTTACAAGCCAGTTGCCATACGGTACTTTCTCAAAAGAAAAACTACCGTCTTTTTGGGAGGTAGCAGTCATCAAAGCATTTTCTTTTGTAAATTCGGTTTCATCAGCCTTAAACAGTCCGATTACTGCACCGCCGAGTTCTTCGCCGTTTTCGTTAATCTTCTTACCGGAGACAGAACCGTAAATGAGCTTGTTTTCAATCGGCTTGCCGTCATTGACCGCAATCTCAACAGTTTCGGTATCCTGTCCCGCATAGCTGAAAGTAAACGGATACTTGCTGTCGGAAAGGATATAATGCTCATCGGTTGCAAGTTCCTTTACATAATAGTTTCCGAAAGGAAGGTCGGTTTTGATAACAGCCTTACCGTTTTCGGAAAGTGAGATAATCTCAATCAGACCGTCTGCCGGAATAGAAGTACCACTTGCAGAAACAAGCTCTTCATCGGCAAAAAGTCCGAAGCTGATATTCTTCACTTCATCGCCGTTGCCGATATTGAAGATGTCGTTCTTCTCGATAGCCTTTTCAAGACTTACCGTTACTTTCTGCCTGTCATTTACAAAGCTTGTGGCGGTTTCGGTTACAGACACTTCCTGACCGGCATAAGTCAGCTCAACCTCGTGAGCTTCTTTGTTGATAACCATACCCTCCGGTGCGGTGATTTCAACTACCGTATATCTACCGAGGTAAAGCTCCTTACTCTTGGCAAGTCCGTTTTCATCTGTAGTAACAGTATCTACGACCTCGCCCTTTGCATAACGGAGTGTTCCGTCGGGAGTAACAATATCTTCTGCTGCGGTAATCTCATAAACCGCACCTACAAGACCTTTCACTTCATAGACAGGCTGATAAATCACATCGGCGTTTTCCTCTCCGGAGATATTTACCCCTGAGAACACCTCGCCGGTCTTTTCAATGCTGACAGTACCTTTCTGTGCCATATTAGGCTTATCGACCTTAATCACAGTAATACCACCCTCATCGGAAGAATGTTCCTCTGCCACATCAAAGTACACCGGTGTGCTGTCAAGCACATATCCGTAAGGAGCCTGAACCTCAACAAGAGAATATCCCTTGCCGTATTCCAGTTTCTCCGGTGTAACAAGCTGTCCGTTTGCGTCGGTGTAGAAAGTATCAATCGTTGTCGGAGTAGGATAAGTGAAGGTCATTGTTACCTGATTGCCGTTAGGGTCAAAGATTTTGAACCCAGCACCGGCATACGGAATGTTTTTACCGCTTTCTGCGTCCACCTTGACAACCTTGATATAGCTTTCAAAGTTTACGTTGTTGATAAGATAGCGGTAGGTCTGTCCGTCCTGAGCAATGAACACATCGAAGTCTTTCATCAGCTCACGACCTTCCCAGCCTGCGGTCTGATGAACGGTATATACACCATACGGCATATCCTTTGTCTGACCGAAGCCGTTTTCATCACAGACGATAACATCTCTTTCATCTTCTTCTGCTGAGTCAAAGCTGCCGGAAGATTTGAGATAGATTTCAAAGGTTGCACCGTTTTCGGGTGTCTCAATCTGAGTTTCTCCGTTATCGGTATGCTTGATGATGGCGATATTGCCTTTCATAACCTGTTCGGTAACATCATTTGCTGTCTGATTGTGTTCCACCGTATAAAGCTGCGGTTCTGCACCGACCTTATGAATTGTGGTATCAAGCAGATAGCCCTCGGACGGAGTGATTTCACGGATTGTCCAGTCGTCATCACAGATATATTCCTTTGTGGTGAACTGACCGTTCTTATCCGTTACATACTTGTCCACAAGGGTTTCGCCTTTATAAATGCCGTAAACTGCTCCTGCAAGGGTAGCGTCGCCCTGCGGCATACCTTCTTCTCGGTCGCTCTTTGTTACGGTCACGGAAAACTTTTTGAGAATGTTCGTGAAATTGCGGGTTGTAACCTCTTTCCAGTTAATCGGTGCGGTCTGATTTGCAGGCACAACATAACGGATAGCCGTATCCACTTCTTCAACGGTGTACGGGGTAGTACCGCTAATAAGCACATCATTGAAAGAAGCAACACCGTTCTTATCTGTAACGGCATACTCATCTACGGCAATGCCCGAAAGTGAAGTGCCGTAAAGGTGGAAGGTAATGCCTTCTACAAGATTGTCCTCGGAGGATTTGATTACCTGAAGATTTCCTCTTTTGAGAACATTATTGAAATTGACCTTGGACACCTGACCGGCAACAACAGTTACTCTGTGAACCTCCTGCGGTACATATTTGTCAATAGACTGCTCTGTGACCGTATAAACACCGGGCATAAGGTTATCAAGCTGGAACTTACCGCCGTTTGCGGTTGTCACTGTCTGATTGACGCCGTTACCACTGATGGTAAACTGAATGCCGTCAACCTTTCCGTCCTCACTTGTCTTTACAATCTGACAAGAGCCGTAGCTGACCTTCATTTTGACAAATCCGCTGACAGGGTCGCTGACCTCCTGAGCGTAAGTGACCACATCCTGAATGCCGTTGCCATTCTGATGGATACCGTCAGACCATACAACAACACCTCTGCGGACGCCGTTCTTTTTTGCGGCTGTGATGGTAAATTCCTTGCTCGGAGCTTTATCCATCGAAACAGTCAATTTGTTTCCGCTGACGGAGAAAGAAACACCGTCAATGTTTGCCGAGAAGTTGTAATTGCCAAGCACACCGTTTGTATCGGTGAGAGTAGCAACATACTTACTTCCGTTCCATTCAAGCTCATTTACCTTTGCAGAACCGCTTGACCTTGTGCAGAAGCTCGGCACTTTGGTGTGATTCTGAACACTTGTTACCATACTGTTGTAGTACGACAAGATTTTACTGCGGAGTGGGTGTGCAGAGCTTACACATTCAAGCACAGCATTATACCCGCCGGTAGAAACGTGATTAAAGCTTGCGTCTCTTTCGCCGACAATCGTTTCCCAAATTAAAATCTGAGTGGCATAAGCGTGTGCGATACAGTTTGCGTCGCTTTCGTTTTGCGACTTCCAGCTTGTCGAAATACCTCCACGATATCCGTACTGCAAGATACGACCGATAAGCAGGCGAATATCATCGCCGGAAATAGTACCGTTCGGGCTGATGTTATTGAAGAAGTTCTCGTCCTTTTCAGTAAGAGTATCGCCAGTCCGCTGACCTGTACCCGGTTCAATACAGTAGGCGATATTACCCGAATACGAACCCATTGCACGAAGTCCCGTATATTTCGTGGACAAGCCTTTCCAACCGTTCATATAGTTGAGATTGCCGTGTCCCCATTCGCCGTTGTTATTGGTATCTCCGCTTCGGGGATAATCGACGAGGTACACATCGGCTTTTTCTCCTACGGCTGCAAAGGCTGTCGTTGCCCCAATGCCCATAAAAGCAGTAAGGCTCATAACCGTCGCCAACATAAGCGAGACGGCTTTCTTGAATTTTGTTTTAACCATTGCGTTTTCCTCCTTGAAATGCAAAAACGCACCGATTTTACTCAGTGCGTCTGCTTAAAATTATTTTGTTTTAGCAGTAGCCGATATAGATGTTGTACTCCGTATCGGATAGCTTTTCTGTCCATATCCACACAGCGGTAAAACCCTCGCTGTTCTTGTATCGGTTCAGTCTGCTTTCAATATCAGACTTGATACCGCTTCGGTTAGGATTTGCGGATATGGGATTGTCCCAACATTCTGTCGCCGTGCTGTCAAGAGAAAGCCCTATGCTTACCGCATACTCTTTTGCGTAACTAACATAAGGGCTGACATCGAATGTCTGCTTGGGCGGCTCTGTCGGTTTCGGTTCTGCCGGCTTTTCAGTCG
>NZ_JBKXNW010000044.1:0-3852 GCF_047012705.1 Pseudoruminococcus sp.
ATCCGCCAGTAACCATTGATGATGTTTACAAGGAAGTTCTTGAGCAGGCAGAGAATTTCAAGAAGTATGCACAGTAAATGAGAGGTGTAAATATAAATATGTTTTATGACGATTTAAATACAGAAGAACAAGTATCATACCTTATTAAACCAATCCTTCAAGTCCTTCAGGAAGCAGGTGGACAGTTAGAGCGTTCTGAAATTAGAGACAGAATTAGTGAGTTAGATGAGCATATTGCTGAATTTGAACAGAAACTATATACATCTAATAAAACAGGAAATCAGTACAAAAAATTTGATTTTAAGTTTAATTTTGCTATTAAAGAGCTTAGTTATGTCGGACTCATATCTTATGTGAAATTCAATCCAAAGATTACACTTACTCAAGATGGAGCAAATGTAGATTTAACAGATTTTGATGTTAAGACAGAAGTAAGGGATAAGGCTCGAAGCTATTGGGAGGAACATTCGACTAAGAACAAATCGAAAAACAAGCCAGTAGAAACACTGGAGGTTGAAGACGAGGAGAATGAATCCACAGATGACGAATTGTTAGATGATTTCAAGGTAAAACTTCAGAGTGCAATCGCTAATATGTCTCCAGCAAAGTTTGAACAATTTTCACGAGCACTTCTTACAAAGATGGGAGTGGAGTTTACCAACAAAGGGGTTCAGGTGTCAAATGATGGTGGTATAGATGGCTATGGATATCACGTAGATGCCGATGATTTTAGAACAACCAGAGTGGTTATTCAGTGTAAAAGATTTAATTCAAATCCAGTGAGTGAGCCGGATATCAATCAATTTCTTGGGGCGATGAACAAATATCAAGCCGATTATGGAGTATTTATTACTAATAGCCGATTTACCAATAAGGCAAGAGAGGCTGCGAGAGAAGGTACGCCGATAACATTGATTGACGGAAATGATTTAATCAGACTGGTTATTAAATATGAATTGTATATAACACCAGTCACAACATATGTATTGGATGGTTTTTATACCGAAGATTGACACTAACGATAGCATAATTTACTCGAAGGAATTTTAGAAGGGAGCATAGAATGATGGCAAAGCAAAAGACCTATATCGCAATTGACCTCAAATCATTCTATGCTTCTGTGGAGTGTAAAGAGCGAAATCGTGACCCTTTGACAACAAATCTTGTGGTTGCAGATAAAAGCAGGACAGAGAAAACCATCTGCCTTGCGGTATCTCCGTCATTAAAAAGTTATGGGATACCCGGCAGACCACGCTTGTTTGAAGTCGTGCAAAAGGTAAAAGAAGCTAATAACAACCGAAGATGGAAAGCACCAAATCGTACATTTACTGGTTCATCTGATGACAGTACAGAATTAAATGCGAATCCAGCATTGGAGATTGATTATATCGTTGCACCACCTCGTATGGCATACTATCTGGAGTATAGCACTAAGATTTACAGTGTTTACTTGAAATACATTGCTCCGGAAGATATATTCCCTTACTCGATTGATGAAGTATTCATAGATGCAACAAATTATCTGAACACCTATCAGATGACTGCAAGGGAACTTGCCATGACGATGATACAGGATGTTTTGAAAACAACAGGAATCACAGCAACAGCCGGAATCGGCACGAATATGTACTTGTGTAAAATTGCGATGGATATCGTGGCAAAGCATATTGAGCCGGACAAGGACGGTGTGCGAATTGCCGAATTGGATGAAATGTCTTACCGCAGACAGCTATGGAATCATAGACCGCTTACAGATTTCTGGAGAGTTGGTAAAGGCTATGCAAAGAAACTGGAAGAACATGGACTTTTTACTATGGGAGATATTGCAAGGTGTTCCATCGGAAAGTCGAATGAACTGTATAACGAAGAACTGCTCTACAAGCTGTTTGGAATCAATGCGGAATTGCTAATTGACCATGCTTGGGGATATGAACCTTGTACGATGGAGCAGGTCAAAGCCTATAAGCCGGAAACCAATAGTGTATGTTCAGGACAGGTACTTCACTGCCCGTATGATTACGAAAAGGCAAAGTTGATTGTAAAAGAAATGACCGACCAAATGGTGCTTGATTTGGTGGATAAAGGACTTGTAACTGACCAGCTTGTGTTGACAATCGGCTATGATATTGAGAATTTAAGTAATCCGAACCTAAAATATCAATACAAAGGCGAGGTTACGATTGACCGATATGGACGCAAAGTTCCAAAGCACGCACACGGAACAGCGAATCTTGAGAAAAAGACTTCCTCTACTCGATTGATTACCAACGCCGTGATGGACTTGTATGACAGGATAGTTGACGAGCATTTGCTTGTACGCAGAATAACAATCACAGCGAATAAACTTGTTGATGAAAAATCCGTCAAGCAGGAAGATGAATACCAGCAACTCGACCTCTTTACCGATTACGAAGCACAGAGGAAGAAGCAGGCGGAGGAAGAAGAAAAATTAGAACGGGAAAGGCGTATGCAAGAAGCAATGCTGAGTATCAAAAAGAAGTTTGGCAAGAATGCTGTGTTGAAGGGAATGAACCTTGAAGAAGGTGCAACCGCCAAAGACCGAAACGAGCAAATCGGCGGTCATAAGGCTTAAACAAACTGAAATTTGAGGAATAAAATATGGGCATATTAGAAATAGTTTTTAATTCAAGAAAATTTGATTTGAATGATAATGTTCTGATGGGATTTGATAATTACTTTGATAAAAAAAGTAAGGATTATAATAGTTTTTGTTTAGACGAAGAAGATATTAATCCTTTACAAAACTTTGTAGCACAGATTAAGTCTGCTGACTCAGATAGTGTAATTTATGTATCTACTTATGGCTATGAAATCACAAATAGTAAAGGAGAAAAATCAACATACGCCGATGCTCTTTGGATTGACACAGTTTTACCTATTTCCCAAATAGAGAGATATATTGAAAAAAGTGGTGTTGCTGAACCAAGTAATATTTCTTTTGTTGGAGATAGTGATGAATGTGGAAACTATAAAGTATGGCTTATAGCTCAGGAAGAGAATAATCCTCGTATTATAGAGCTGACTGACCGCAAGAAGATAGACCATATGATAATATTATATTGGGATTGATAAGTTATAAAATTCCCATTTATTGGGAAGTCGCTGAGAACGAAAAATCGAAAGTTATGGAGGTACTTTATGAACGAGAGAGAAAAAATTATCCGATTATGGTTTGATATGTGGATTAAGAAAGCAGATTTAGGAATTGACAATATTTTTACAGATGATGTTGTATATACTGAGAGTTGGAGTCCTAAATATGAAAACCGCAAAACGGTAAAGCACTGGTTTGACGAATGGAATACACGCGGAAGTGTTCTTGTCTGGGAGATTAAGCAATTTTTTCATCAAGGAAATCAAACAATCGTGGAGTGGTATTTTAAAAGCAAAATGAATAATGGAAATGTTGAAGAATTTGACGGAATATCTTTAATTGTATGGACACAGGATAACAAAATAAAATCATTAAAAGAGTTTGGTTGCAATCTTCATAATTACAATCCATATCGAGATAGTGATATTCCCGTATTTCGAGAAGAAAAAGCAAATTGGTTTTGAGAGGACTATAAATTCAAGTTTGTCGAGCAAAGGAGGTGCTGTAACAGATGGATGAACATTCCTATGACGATATAATCAATCTGCCGAATCCGACATCGAAGAACCATCCTCGTATGTCACTTCACGACAGAGCAGCACAGTTTGCACCTTTTGCGGCACTTACAGGACACGATGCAGCCATTAAAGAGACTGCAAGGCTAACAGATGAACGGTTAGAGTTAAGCGATGAAGTCATTATGAAATTAAATGACCAATTAAATATGATTAGAGATA
>NZ_JBKXNW010000045.1:0-3230 GCF_047012705.1 Pseudoruminococcus sp.
TCAGAAACGATTGCCAGTTTACCGGATTGTCTGTAACTGCAAAACAGGTTCTTTCATACAGCTCTGAAATCAGGTCAAATTTTCTTGCCACCTCGTCTGCACCTCCTTATCGTGTTTTTTCTTTGTCCTTTGCGGATTTCGTGTTTTCTTTTGCGGCTGGTTCTACGGTATGACCGTTTCTCTCGCAAAGCTCGGCAAATTCGCAGATATGGTAGAGATTTGTGCCGACCTCCAAATGGTAGTCGTCGATATATCTGCAAGTTCTCTCCATTGTTTTGCCGTCGCCGAGCTTGATTGAGATTTTTTCTCCGTCCGCAATGCGAAACTGCTCCTGATAGTGCGGGTTGATAAATCGGATACCTCGCTCAGCGTTTTTCAAGTGGGCATTTAGCCACTCTTTCTGATAGCAATAGCAGTACAGATTGTACTCGCCCCTGTTGGGGTTAAATCTCATAAGATAGCTGTACTTTCCCGTATCAAGACGGATGCCGTAGTGGTTGCAGTCATCATTAAAGGAGCTGTCGGGAGTGGAATAACAGTAAGAGGACATAGCCTTTCTGCCGGACAAAACATCGCCGTCACGCAATCCGTTTATGACTTCATCAAATTCAGCCTTAAATTCATCGGTTTTCAAGTCTTTTCTGAAATCGTTCCAAGTCGTCCAAAACTCGTTCCCGTTAGAACCGAAGTCGGCTCTCAAATATCCGATAAGACCGGTCTGCATAGAGAGCTGCTGACTTTGGCTGAAGGTGTATTTACGCTCTGCTTCGGTCAATACTCTGTAATCCATTTTCATCACCTCGCTTGTTCGTTTGGTTGTCTTTGCTTTGGAATAGAAAAGCCATATACCCCGGCAATGTCATCGCCGAGCCTTTTGGTAACTCGTGTGATGTCGGCTCTTGTAGCTTTTCCGTTGTAGATTTTATCTTGCAGATTTTCAATCTGCGTATCGGTAACACCGTCTTTGAATACACGGTATAGATAATGGTTTGTACCGTCGTGATGAACGGCGTCGGCTCGAAGATCTCCGTACTTATCCACATACCATTCGGTGTAATCGGTATCGGAATAAAGGCAATCCTTGATGTTGCCGGAATCAATCATCTTGTAGCCCGACACTCTGCCGTTCCATCTGCCGAGGTCGCCGATAACGATAATCGGCTGTGAAAGCTGAATGTTGAGATTTACTCGTTCATCATAAAGATTTTCGGCATTGGATTTTACCATAATGTCGTAAAGCTCATCATCGGAATATCCGGGATACAGTTCCTCCAAAGACTCTCGCCAATCATCAAGGTCAAGGCTAATGTCGCTCCAAATGATATGGCGGTCATTCTGTTCCGGACTGCTCATCAGTGCCACCTCCCAAATAAGAGAACAGCTTATTGGCTTTGGTCTGCTTCTGAAGCTCGATAATCAGACTCATATCCGGAATAGTGATACCCGGAATTTTCAAAATGCTCTCCATGTCGAGCTGCTGCAATTTCTTTTCGGTATTGCAGCCTGCGTCAAACAGTTTTGTCAGAAGCTTTGTCTTTTGCTGAAAAGTGAAATTTTCCTTCATTGCTTTGTCCTCCTTATCGTTCTTTGTCTTTATTTCGCTTCTTGTTTGAAAGCTCTTGTGCCTTTTCCTTTGCCCATTCAGGCAGACGCTCAGGCTTTATTTCGCCCATAACATCCATTCTTTCATATCGGGTTGATTTGCCGGTGTGAAGATTGGTACAAAACACGGCACTTCCACGGCTGTTTGCCGACGCACCGAAACCACCTGTAACATAATAAAGCTGTCTGTCAGCTCTCTGAAATTCAGGCTTTAATACCTTGGGGTCAATGGCTATGATTTTGCCGTTGATGTCTTTGGAATAGTGGTCGGGGATACAGTCGGCTTCCGTTATGATTGTGATTGGAATATCCAGTTTTTCGACCTGTTCCTTGAAAAGCTCCGCTTCCTTTGTCACACGGCTTCCGAAAAGGTGTACGATTTCGATATAGTCATCGCTTACCATACATTCCGAACACAGTTCAAACAGGTCGTTTCGCTCCGCAAAGCCGCACAAAAACTTATTGCCGTTTGTGCTTTGCTCATTGGAAGCCAAGATAACCTCCTTTTCGCCCACATTGACCGAGCAGAGAACGGTGTATTCACCGATTTTTCTTTTTTCCTCGTTCATATCCACACCTCAGCTTACTTCAATCACAATTCTGATGTTTCCGCAGTCGCAGCCACTGCACTGTCTGGACAGTTCAGGAAACAGGGATTGCACTCTCTGTCTTGCTCTGCGGATAGTCTCAAAGCACGGCAAGCCGTACCCTTTATAGTTGTTGACTATATCCTCAAGCGGTAAATCTCCGACTCTCATATAGCTGTATCGGTTGTAATAGCAAAGGATAAGCTGCATATCGTCATACCTCGTTTCGGGGCATTCTCTGAGTATTGCAAGCACCTTGCTGTCAACCGTCTTTTGCTTGTTCATAATGCACCTCCGTAAAAGAACGGTGGGCGAAGTTTTCACTCCGCCCACTTTGGTGTTCCTTATTTCTTTCTGTTCTTAATCTGCAAGAAGATAAAGCCGCCGATAATAAAGGCGACTAATACAACTGCTACGATTGTTTTAGCGTCCATTACTCATTGTCCTCCTTCTTCTTTTTTCTGTACGCAATAATGGCTGTGCCTACAATGCCGAGGGCAGAAAGTCCCGCAAGTGCAGTCCACAAGCCGACATTGCTGTTGTCTCCGGTCTTTGGTGTATCTCTCAGCTCATTGTGCATTTCCACAGCGGTAGTAGAACCGACCTTTACGGTTGCAATCTTATCCGCAGGAAGCACATAGGAAGCAGAAACACTATCCTGAACCTCGGAAATGGTGTAATCGCCGATACGAAGTCCCTCGATAATGATTTCGCCGTTCTTATCGGTCGTGAAGGTACGGTCGTAGCCGTTTGCTCCCGTTACCCTGAAGGTGAAACCTTCAACCTTTCCGTCAGAAGATGTCTTGACGATTTTCAGGTTTCCTTTCATAGCCGTGTTGATAAATCCGACACCCGCTTTGTTTTCGACCTCATAGGTCATTTCATCTTCCTCAATGAATACGAAGTACACGCCCTTATCAAGCTCAAAGCCCTCCGGTGCTTTGGTTTCTCTTACAAGGTATTTTCCGTAAAGAAGCTCCTTCATTTCGTAAATACCCGTAGAAGTTTCGTTGAGCGTACCGATAAGCTCGTCGCCGTCGT
>NZ_JBKXNW010000046.1:0-3193 GCF_047012705.1 Pseudoruminococcus sp.
GAAATTCCCGACCATATATTAAAGAGATTGTGTTGTGAGGTGCTCGGTACAGAAGAATTTGACGAGGATGTTTTTACTGAACAAATCGATAAGATAACCGTTCCAGAACACGGCACTCTGGTATTTTATTTCAAAGACGGCACAATCAATACAAGGCATTGGGTAAACACTTCCCATAAGGATTGCTGGACGGAAAAATACCGTGCAAAGGCATCGGAGGAAAGACGATCACACCCAAGATGTAAAAATGCAACGGAGCTTACAGCAAAAATAAAATGCTCCGTTTGTGGGTGCAATTTCAGGAGAGCAACACAGCCCTCCGCTGAATTAGGCAAAGCGTATTATTGGAGATGTTCGGAACACACAGCCTGTCAGACGATCGGTCTGCGTGAAGATGTTTTGAAAGGATTATTAGCAGCGGTAATGGAATCAGAAGTATATGATGCTGATCTGTTCAAAGAAACGGTCAAGGTTATTTATGTAAAAGACAAGGGGACACTTGATATTTATTTTGCGGACGGCACGATAAAATCTGCTGAATACATCCCTCCCCTTCGTTTTTCTCCGCCGAGGAGTGAAGAATCCAAAGCACATATGAGCGAGGTCATGAAAGCAAAGTGGACTCCCGAAAAGAGGCAGCAAATGAGCGAACTGATGATACAAATGCGGAAGGAGCGTGGAGAACATTGGAAAAAAGGAAAGTAACCACCATTCCTGCAACCCTGAACCGTTTTACGGCAGTACCTGTTAACAGCAAAAAGAAACGCAGAGTGGCAGGCTATGCCCGTGTCAGCACAGACCATGAAGAGCAGCTTACCAGCTATGAAGCACAGGTCGATTATTACACGAACTATATAAAAAGCCGCCCTGATTGGGAGTTTGCCGGGATATATACAGACGAAGGCATCAGCGCAACGAACACCAAAAGACGAGAGGGCTTTAAGTCCATGATAGCCGATGCAAAGGCGGGAAAAATTGACCTTATCGTAACAAAATCCGTCAGCCGTTTTGCAAGGAATACTGTGGACAGTCTGACAACCGTCCGTGAACTGAAAGAGATGGGTATAGAGATATACTTTGAAAAAGAGAATATCTGGACGCTTGATTCCAAGGGCGAATTGCTTATAACCATAATGTCGAGTTTAGCACAGGAAGAAAGCCGTTCCATTTCCGAAAATGTAACATGGGGTCAGAGAAAGCGGTTTGCAGATGGTAAGGTCAGCTTTGCCTATTCTCATGTTCTCGGCTTTGATAGAGGTGCAGACGGTCAAATTGTTGTCAATAAAGAACAGGCTGAAACAGCCAGGCTGATTTTTCGATTATTTCTTGAAGGAATGACGCCACACTCCATATCCGCTGAACTGACACGCAGAGGGATAAAATCTCCTGCCGGAAAAGATAAATGGAATTCAGGTACTATCCGCAGAATGCTGTCAAATGAAAAATACAAGGGTGATGCATTGCTCCAGAAGGAGTTTACCGTTGACTTTTTGCAGAAAAAAATGAAGAAAAATGAAGGCGAGGTTCCGCAGTATTATGTTGAGGGAAACCACGAGGCGATCATCAGCCCGGAGGTATTCGATATGGTACAGGCAGAACTGGAAAGAAGAAAACGCTCAAAGAATTCTCGATACAGCGGAGTAAGCATATTTTCCAACAAAATAAAATGCGGCTGCTGCGGAGCGTGGTTCGGCTCAAAGGTATGGCACTCCACTGATAAATACCGCCGGGTCATATACCGCTGCAACAGAAAATATGATTCAGAAAAATGCGATACACCACATATTACGGAGGATGAGATAAAAGCAGTATTTATAAAAGCTGTCAATCAGCTGATAACAGAGAAAAAGGAAATCATAAGCAATCTTTGGACCATAGTCAATAAAGTAGACAAGTAAAAGAGCAAATTTTACAAAAAATTTATTTCTGCCTGATCAGGAGAGAGGCCGTTATTGTGAGAATGAGGTCTGAAAGAATTGTAGAAACCGTGGATATACTGAAAAATGCTCAGTTTGAGTTCATCAAAGGAAGAGTAAGTTCTGCGGTTGGTTTCTTCTTTTTTCAAGTATTTGAAAAAGCACTCCATTACAGCATTATCATAAGGATGCCCTTTTGCGGAAAATGACTGAACAATATTTAGCTCGTCCAAATGTTTCCTGAAAGCTTCTGCTGTAAACTGACAACCTCTGTCACTGTGAAAGAGTAGGCTGCCTGAAATATTACGGTTGGCGACAGCTGAATCAAGTGTTTCAATTGCAAGCTTTGTGTTGAGATGTGGAGATAACTTATATGCGATAGCCTTTCTTGAAAACAGATCAAGTATTACACAAAGGTAATAAAATCTTCCCGCGGCACGAAGATATGTAAAATCACATACCCATACTTTATTAGGTTGGGACGGATTAAAACGCTGTTTCAATATGTTTGGGCAATGCTCATTCGAAGCTGTTTTGTGTTTTGGATAGGACGGCTTGATTGTACTCATTTTTGGCAGATTCATACCTTTCATAAGGCGATAAACCCTTTGCGTACTTATATTTATGCGATATTCACCGGCAAGGCAATTTTTTATCTTGTAAGCTCCGAAGCGTTTTTTTGACCTTGCATAAAGCTCGGCAATACAACTTCGAATCCTACGGTTTTCAAGCTCTCTTTCGGAGGGCTTGTGATGAAGAAATTTGTAATATGTGCTTCGGTTGACACAAAGAACGCGGCAAAGCGTTGTAACAGCGTGTTCCGATGACAGCAGCTTTACGGCATTCAGTCTTTGCCTGAGTTTGGCGTGAATATCGCAATGGCTTTTTTTAGTATTAGATTTTCCTCCTCAAGTTGGGCATTGCGTTTTTGAAGCTCCTTTATTTGTTTGGCTGTAAAAACTGTTTCATCATCAATTTTTACTTCTGAGTACTGCTTTATCCAATTGGATAAAGCACTGTGAGAAATTCCATATTCCTTGTGTATTTCAGAATATGTTTTTCCCGAATGGTACAGATTGACTATTGTTTGCTTATATTCCTGGGTGTATTTCGGATTTTTTGAAGACATTTTTTATTCCTCCTTTTTCTGTCTTCTATTTTATCATACTTGTCCACTTTTTTATTATATATCCATCTTGAAATGATTATGAAAACCATCTCAGACACATCAGCGTTAGCGACAGAAAGGGATAAACTGAGAGATGAACTGGAGATCA
>NZ_JBKXNW010000047.1:0-3181 GCF_047012705.1 Pseudoruminococcus sp.
CAGAGTCAATGTTTTTTGGACTGTCGCTCAGACAGTTCATTTTTTCTGTTCTTGCCTGTGCGGTAGCGGTAGGACTTTACTTCCTCCTAAAACCGTACCTCGGAACAGAAACCGTATCGTGGGTGTGCATTTTGGGAGCTGCCCCTTTTGCGGCTCTCGGCTTTGTGAAATACAACGGAATGACGGCTGAGAAATTTATATGGGCGTGGATAAAGTCCGAGTTCCTTATGCCGAAAAAGCTGGTCTTTCATTCCACCAACACCTATTACGAATTGATGAAACCGACAATCGAACAAAAACAGAAGGAGGCTTATAAGAACAATGATTAAAACCCTTACAAACCTGTTAAAGCAGGACAAAGAAAAGTTTGTAGTACCAAAGGGCGTACAGGATTGTATTCCCATTACCGCAATCTATGATGACGGTATTTTCCGTGTGGGCAAGGACAAGTATTCCAAGAGTTTCAAGTTCACGGATATTAACTTTGCCGTAGCAAGCCGTGAGGACAAGGAAGCAATGTTCCTTGAATACTCCGAGCTTCTCAACTCTCTTGACAGCGGAGCTACTACAAAGCTGACTATCAACAACAGACGGCTTAACCGTTTGGACTTTGAGAAAACCATTCTTATCCCCGAAACCGGCGATGAGCTTGATGTTTACCGAGAGGAATATAACAAAATGCTTCTCGACAAGGCGACCGGTGCAAACGCAATCGTTCAGGATAAGTATGTTACTATCTCCATCAACAAAAAGAGCGTGGAGGACGCAAGAACCTATTTTGCCCGTGTCGGTGCTGACCTGATTGCCCACTTTGCAAGACTCGGAAGCAAATGTGTGGAGCTTGAAACCGATGAAAGGCTGAGAATTGTCCACGATTTCTTCCGTGTCGGGGAGGAAACCGCCTACCACTTCAATATTAAGGAAACGAGAAAAAAGGGACACGATTTCAAGGATTATGTTTGCCCGGATACAATGGAATTTGAAAAGGACTACTTCAAAATGGGAAACCGTTACGGGAGAGTCCTTTTTCTTCGTGAGTACGCTTCCTATATCAAGGACAGTATGGTAGCTGAGCTTACCGACCTGAACCGCAACCTGATGATGTCCATTGACATCGTACCTGTTCCTACCGATGAAGCGGTGCGAGAAGCAGAGAGCAGACTGCTTGGGGTTGAGACGAATATAACCAACTGGCAGAGAAAGCAGAATCAGAACAATAACTTTTCCGCTACCGTTCCGTATGATATGGAACAGCAGAAAAAGGAAATGAAGGAGTTCCTTGATGACCTTACCACTCGTGATCAGCGAATGATGTTCGCTGTACTCACTATGGTTCATACTGCGGACTCCAAAGAACAGCTTGATAACGACACCGAAGCTCTGCTTACTACGGCAAGAAAGCATTTGTGCCAGTTTGCCGTTCTCAAGTATCAGCAGATGGACGGACTGAATACGGCTATGCCCTTTGGAACACGCAAGATTGACGCATTCAGAACCCTTACCACAGAAAGCCTTGCGGTCTTTATTCCGTTCAGGGTTCAGGACATTTACCACGAAAACGGCATTTACTACGGTCAGAATGTTATCAGCAAAAATATGATTATCGCCGACCGCAGACAGCTACTCAACGGCAATTCCTTTATTCTCGGAGTATCCGGCGGCGGTAAATCCTTTGCGGCAAAGGGAGAGATTGAAAATATCATTCTTTCCTCCAACGCAGATGTTATTATCATCGACCCGGAGCGAGAGTATTCGCAGCTTGTAAAAGCTCTCGGCGGCGAAATCATCAATATTTCCGCTACTTCTCCGAGCCATATCAATGCAATGGATATGAACAAGGAATACGGCGACGGAGCAAACCCGGTTATCCTAAAATCCGAGTTCATTATGTCCCTTTGTGAACAACTTATCGGCGGCACAAACCTCGGAGCAAAGCAGAAGTCTATCATCGACCGTTGTACGGCGAGCGTTTACCGTGACTATCAGCAGAGAGGTTATACCGGCACTGTTCCTACTTTGCAGGACTTCCGTGCGGAACTTTTGAAACAGGACGAGCCGGAAGCGAGAGAAATTGCTCTCGCTATCGAGCTGTTTACACACGGTTCTTTGAATACTTTCGCAAAGCCGACCAATGTTGATACGGATAACCGACTTATCTGTTATGACATTCTTGACCTCGGCAAGCAGCTTATGCCTATCGGTATGCTTGTTGTCCTCGACTCTATCCTGAACCGTATTACACAGAACCGTGCTAAGGGTAAGCAGACATTCATCTTCATTGATGAAATCTATCTTCTGTTCCAGCACGAATACTCCGCAAACTTCCTGTTTACTCTTTGGAAGCGTGTGAGAAAGTACGGTGCTTATGCCACCGGTATTACACAGAATGTGGACGACCTTTTGCAGAGCCATACGGCAAGAACTATGCTTGCAAACAGCGAGTTTTTGATTATGCTCAATCAGGCGTCAACCGACAGAATTGAGCTTGCCAAGCTCCTTAACATTTCCGACCTCCAGCTTTCATATATCACGAATGTTGACGCAGGACACGGACTGATTAAGGTCGGCAGTTCGCTTGTGCCGTTTGCAAATAAGTTCCCGAAGAATACGAAGCTGTATAAGCTGATGACAACCAAACCGGGCGAGGGTGTATAACCCTTGCCCTATTCTGTAAATGAGAAAGGAAACACCTATGAAAAACAAAATCTATATTGCCATAATCTGTGCTTTCAGCATTGTATTTGCCGTCAGTTCAGGTTTTCTCATCAAGCACTATTGCGACTCTGCAAAGCAGGCTGAGATGTACGACAATCTGATTGAGGTTGTGGAGACCGAGCCTGAAGAAACCACAGAGCTGATGAACTACTCCGAAGAAAAGACCTTTATCCCGGAGTATCAGGAGCTTTATCTGCAAAACAACGATATGGTCGGCTGGATTAAGGTTGAGGACACAAAAATCAATTATCCCGTTATGCAGTCAAAGGACAACCCGAACTTCTATCTGAAGCACGGCTTTGATAAGGCATACACCGACTACGGCTGTCCTTATGTTCAGGAAAACTGCGATATGGAACTGCCAAGCGACAATATCATTATCTACGGTCATCATATGAACGACGGCTCTATGTTCGCCGGTCTTATGAAATTCAAGGACAAGAGCTTTTGGGAAAAGCACAAAACA
>NZ_JBKXNW010000048.1:0-3110 GCF_047012705.1 Pseudoruminococcus sp.
AACTTACGCTGTTCCCAAGCTATTCGGTTACTGTCGAGCTTACACAGGTGTGAAATATCGGAATTAAGTTTGATATTTCGGGATTTATAGTTGCTATTTCGGGATTATATGCTATAATATAAAATGTGTTTTAGTACTTACTCGCGGACCGAGAGAAAGGAATGATATGATGGCTGTAAGCTATAAAAAACTCTGGCACATTCTGCTTGATCGAGATATGAAGAAAAGAGATTTGCAGGAAGCTGCAGGGCTCACAAAATACGCAATGAATAAGCTTAGTCGTGATGAAAATGTCAGCACTGAAGTGTTGGGAAAAATCTGCTCTGCTTTGAATTGTACAACTGACGATATTATGGAGTTTGTTTCTGACGAAAAGTAAGTCCGTTTTATGGGACACTAGTTGTGTGTATCATGATAGGGGGTAGTACGTTGCCCTTAGAAAAAGAAAAAGGATGGGGTCACAGAATGAATAAGCAACAACTTGCTCAGAAAATATGGGCTTCCGCAAATCAAATGCGTTCCAAAATTGAAGCAAATGAATATAAGGATTACATACTAGGCTTTATTTTTTACAAGTATCTTTCCGATAAGGAAGTTAAGTTCTTGAAGGAGAACGACTATGATAATGAACTCCTGAAAACCGTATCGGAGGAAGATGCCGAAACAGTTGAATGGATCCAAAAAAACATAGGCTACTTTATTGCCTATAAGGATCTTTTCTCCACTTGGCTCACGATGGGTAAGGACTTTGATGTTTCAAATGTCCGTGATGCTCTTTCTGCATTTAGCCGACTAATTTCTAGTTCGCATAAAAGGGTATTTGAAAAAGTATTTGATACCCTGCAAACAGGCCTTTCCAAACTTGGCGATAGCTCCGGTTCACAAACGAAAGCAATTAGTGGGCTGCTGACGCTGATAAAAGATATTCCTATGGATGGCAAGCAGGACTACGATGTTCTCGGTTTCATCTACGAATATCTTATCAGTAACTTTGCAGCAAATGCTGGAAAGAAAGCTGGCGAGTTCTACACCCCGCACGAGGTATCGCTTCTGATGTCCGAGATCGTTGCGAGTCATTTGAAGGGTAAAAGTGAAATCAAAATCTACGACCCGACAAGCGGTTCGGGCTCACTGCTTATCAATATTGGTCAAAGCGTTGCGAAGTATATGAGCGACGACAACAATATTCAGTATTACGCTCAGGAGTTGAAAGAGAATACTTATAACCTGACCCGAATGAATTTGGTTATGAGAGGCATTGATCCCGCTAACATTATCACTCGTAACGGCGATACTCTCGAGGAGGATTGGCCGTACTTTGATGAAAATGATCCGGTCAATACCTATAACCCTCTCTATGTGGATGCGGTCGTGTCCAATCCGCCGTATTCGCAGGCTTGGGATCCGTCTAATAAAGAGGGAGATCCTCGTTATGCTCGTTTTGGACTTGCTCCCAAAGGAAAAGCCGACTATGCTTTCCTCTTGCACGATCTGTTCCATATCAAGCCGGACGGCATTATGACAATCGTTCTTCCCCACGGCGTACTGTTCCGTGGCGGTGAGGAAGGTGAAATCAGAAAGAACCTGATTGAGAATAACCATATCGACGCCATTATCGGGCTGCCTGCAAATATCTTCTTCGGGACAGGAATTCCCACCATCATTATGGTGCTGCGCCAAAAGCGTGAGAATACCGATGTCCTTATCATCGATGCATCCAAGGGCTTTATCAAAGAGGGTAAAAATAACAAGCTCCGTGCGTCTGACATTAAACGCATAGCAGATACCTTTATTAAGCGTGAAAACATACCGAAGTTTTCACGAGTCGTCAGTCGTGAAGAAATTCGCAGCAATGATTATAACTTGAACATTCCTCGCTATGTTGATTCCTCTGAAGCTGCCGAGCATTGGGATGTCTATGCGTCTATGTTTGGCGGTATCCCGACAGCAGAAATTGACGAGATGAGCGAATTCTGGACGGCGTTCCCTGCGCTGAAAAAGGCGTTGTTTACCGAGAGTGGCATTCCTTATGTGAATGTGTCTACCCCTGATATTAAGAGTGCCATCAAGAGCCACCCTGATGTGGTCGGGTTTGAGAAAGCTTTTAACGCCGCCTTTTCCACTTTCCCGGCATTCCTGAAAGAAGAACTTATCGACCGGATGGGAAGCATCGAAATCTCTAAGGCTGAAACCGTTCTGAGTGCTGATATTTTCGAGCGACTGAAAGATATTCCACTTATCGACAAATATGCGGCGTTCCAGCTTCTTGACGACGATTGGACAGGTATTTCCATCGACCTCGAAATGTTGCAAACCGAAGGCTTTGCTGCAACAAAGAAGGTCGATCCGAACCTTGTCATCAAGAAAAAGGACGGTAAAGATCAGGAAGTTCAAGAGGGCTGGGTAGGTCATATTATCCCGTTCGACTTGGTACAGGCGACTTTACTCTCCGCAGAAACGGACGAGCTTCACGGTTTGGAAAGCCGTTTGGCGGAAATCCCTTCTGAGTATGAGTCTATCCTTGATGAAATGACAGAGGAGGATAAAGAGAGCTGCAACGATGTTCTCACCGAGGAAGGCGATGCTTTCGTTCCGAAAGAAGTATCCAAAAAGATTAAGGAACTGAAGAAAGACCGTTCTCCTGAAAGCGTTGCGCTTCGTACACTCTTAGAAAAGGTAGAGTCTTTGGTCAAGAGCGAGAAAGAAATCAAGGCGGAGATCAAGGCAAAGGGTGCTGCGTTGCAGGCAAAAACAAAGGATACGATTGAAAGTCTGAGCGATGAGCAGGCTTTGGATTTGCTCGAAAAGAAGTGGATTGCTCCTCTCATTGAGAGCATTCACAAACTGCCTGATACCGTAATCGACAGCTTGGTGAGCAAAATTCAAGCCCTTCAGAACAAGTATGCCACAACTTTCTTCGAGGTCGAACAGCAGATCAGCGAAACCGAAGCAACGCTTTCGGGAATGATCGATGACCTTGAGGGTAATGAGTATGATATGCTGGGACTTAATGAGTTGAAGAAATTGCTGGGAGGTAGTGCAGAATGACGAAAAAATCAGATGCTCCCGCAATTCGCTTCAAAGGATTCTCAGACGCTTGGGAACAGCGT
>NZ_JBKXNW010000049.1:0-3076 GCF_047012705.1 Pseudoruminococcus sp.
TCTATCTTGTCGCAGATTTTAATGACAGATGTGCCGGAAAAATATTATTTGAGTCAGAAGGCTTGTCAGGGTATTCTGCGGAGAGCTTCCGCTCGTGGCAAGCGGCTGCCCGAAGTATTACGCAAGGCTCTGGAGCGTCAGGCATCGGGATAGACGGCTATAACGGTGCTGTATCTGACAAAGCGGCAACGCTCGGAATAAACTGCGGAATGTCAACGGGAAGAAACGGTGCGATAGTTCTGAATGATCAAGGTGGAGACAGAATGGATGTTACGGAGGAAAAGACCTGCACTCTTCGTGCCGAATCACATCATCCCCCTGTGGTAATGGAGTCGGCAGGCTTTTGTACGGAGCATTCAGCCAAGAGCCGATCTATCGGTTATGAAAAGGAAAAATCTCCAACGCTTCGTGCAGGGGTAGTTCCTGCCGCAGTTTATGAAAACCATTCGATGGATACTCGTTACAGAGAGCTTGGCGATGTAGCTCCAACGGTCAGTGCCACCTATGGTATGGGCGGCAACAATCAGCCCTTCGTGGTAGAGAAAACCTACGATGTCCGCTTTACATCAGAGGGTACAAAAAACGCCCGACAGAATGTATATGAAACTGATACTGCACGAACAGTCGATACAGGCGGCATCCCTCCCGATGCCAATCAAGGCGGGATAGCAGTAGTAGAAGCCTACGGCATCTGCTCAAAAGACAGCAACGCTATGAAAAGCGACAATCCAAACAGCGGATTTTATAAGGCTGAAACGAGCAGAACTATTGACGGAAACGGCGGCAATCCATCCTGTAATCAGGGCGGCATTGCCGTTGTGGCGATAGAAGGCAATGGGACAAGACCGTCCCATCACGGAAACGGTTATTCCGAAGAAGGTGTGGGCTATACGCTCAACGCTACAGAACAGCACGGCATTGCTTACGGTATCGACCGTGCTACATATAACATGGGACGCAATGCTCAGTACGCTATTTCTATTCAGGAGGAAGTTGAGCCTACGATAGTAGCTAAAGGACCGGGAGCAGTTGCTCACCCGACCTACTGTACAAGCAAATCTTCATTCCATACCAGAGCATCGGAGGAAGTTGCAGATACACTTGTCGCCAGCGATTTCAAAGACCCTCCGACCGTAAATGATACGAGTGACGATATGGAATATATTGTCCGCAGGCTGACACCGACCGAGTGTGCAAGGCTGCAGGGGTTTCCTGATTTTTGGTGCAGTGATCTTGCATCGGATGATCCGACCGATGAAGAGATAGCAAAATGGCGTGAGATTTTCAGAGAGTACGATGAAGCTCTGGGAAAGAAAACAAAACCGAAGTCCGACAATCAGATACGCAAGTGGCTAAATGATCCTCACAGCGATTCAGCAGAGTACAAAATGTGGGGCAACGGTGTCAGTTTACCGATAGTTTTCTTTGTGCTTGCAGGGATAGCTTATTTCGCTGATAAGTAATGTACATAACATTCCTTTTTGATTTGTGTACTATGTAGATTTCCCTTTATCTCAGCTTTTGTTGTTGACTTTCAGGCTAAAAAGAGTGATATATGTAGTACCCAAAAAACAAGGAGGTAGTGACAATGCGAATAGAATTTAACAAAACAGGCACAGAACGCAAGGAACTCGCAAGCGCCATAGCAGAGTTTACTGAGGGTGAAGTAAAATACCTTGGAGCACCGACATTCAGCTATCAGGTAGATACTATCAACATTGATAAGAACGGATGTGTAAGTTTTGATGACGGTGTAGAAAAGGAATACTTTGACACACTGGTCGATTTTCTTGCACAGAAAGGCTTTGAGGGAACGCCCACAGAAACGCCCGACATGGCGGTGGAAAGCGGAGCCGAAAAAGTATCCGAAGAAACCGAAAAAATGCCCTGTGCGCCGACAGAGGGGCTTTGTGCCGAGGCTGCTGCCCTTACGGTAACAATACCGCTGGATTGCGTGGAGATCGGCAATCTGACAAAGCTGCTCGATGCCAAAGGCACCCTTATCAAAAAGGCACTCGGTGTGGATGACCTGAAAATCGAACAGAACGAGGATGTCGGAACGGTATCGTTTCCTTGGTTCTCCGAGGTGACACCTGATGAGGTAAAAGCATACACTCATTTCATTACAGCTCTTTGCAAAATGTCAAAGGATGCCAAGCGTGTGACCGCCAAGGAAAAGGATGTCGATAACGAGAAGTATGCTTTCAGATGTTTTCTCCTTCGTCTCGGCTTTATCGGAACAGAGTACAAAGCGGAAAGAAAGATACTTCTACGAAACCTTGACGGCTCGTCAGCATTCAAAGCCGGAAGGGACGGTGATCAGAAATGAGATTTCCGACAAGCGAAGAAGTGGAAAGATTAAAAAATCAATACCCTGTCGGAACGAGAATAGTCCTCTGCAAAATGGATGACGATCAGGCACCGCCTGTCGGTACTAAGGGAACAGTGAAGGGCGTTGATGATATCGGAAGCCTGATAGTAAAATGGGACAACGGCTGTGGTCTGAATGTCGCTTACGGCGTGGACGAGGTAGAAAAGCTCGACAGCGTTACAACCGTCTGCTACGGTCAGGAGCGTGTCTGGGACAGCCGGACAGAAGCGAAGGATTATTTTCTCGATGGCATATTCGCATCTGAGGGCAGCGAGCGTGAACGGTACGCTTTCATCTACGCCAAGCTGATCCTGGGGTACGATTATTGTACTGATGAAGCGGATTAAACCACCACAATATACACAACTTTCTCCGTTTATTTGCCCTTATGATTGGTGGAAATACATCTCAAATATTGCTTGATATAGTGTGCAGGTAGAGTTAATATACACATACCGAAACGGAAAACATACAAAATTCAGATAAACGGAGGAAACCACCATGAACGAAAAGACAGCAAGACAGATCGAGGAAATGAAAAAGCAGACCATCGGAGTTGAGGTCGAGATGAACAGCATAACAAGAGAGAAAGCCGCAAAGACAGCCGCCGACTTCTTCGGAACGGGAAGATACCAGAGCACAGCAAGCCGTGGACCATAGTCAATAAAGTAGACAAGTAAAAGAGCAAATTTTACAAAAAATTTA
>NZ_JBKXNW010000050.1:0-3004 GCF_047012705.1 Pseudoruminococcus sp.
GGCTTTGGCTGCGGCCTTCGCCGCCCGGCTTACTCTGGTGCGGGCCTCCGGGAATACCTTCGGCAGTACGCCTTCCTCATAGTGGATTTCAAAGGTGATCTTCCCGTCCATGTGTACGTTGAAATGGAAGTCGGTCATTTCTACCTCTTTGAGCATATCCGGCAGCTCAATATTCTTGTATCGTTTTACTTCCTCGCCGTTTACCATAAGGCAAACCGGAACCGCGTCTCTCAGTTTCGCTGTGATTTTTCCTGTTTTCATTGCAATTTCCACCTTTCGTTTTTCTTGGGCTTGTGCCTCGTGTGAGTCACAGCTTACACACCACGGGTGGAAAATCAAGGCCTTTTGAAAAGGTATTGACAATTCACGCTGTCGTGCATATAACATGACATTTATCTATAGGAGGTGATTGAGAGAGATGGATGAAAAAAGAATTGCGGCAATTTTCAAAGCGTTTTGTGATGAAAACCGCATTAGGATTATAAAACTGCTGCGTTCAGGTGAAAAATGTGCTTGCAAGTTGCTAGAAGAAATCAATGTCACGCAGCCTACGCTTTCCCACCATATGAAAATTCTTTGTGACGCTGAAATAGTTGTCGGGCGCAAAGAGGGAAAATGGACACACTATTCTATTTCAGAAAAAGGTGTGGAGCAGGCAAAAGAATGTTTGCGGCAGTTGACAACATTGATGTTGAAAGCGAAAACAAGTCGTGCTGTGAAAAGTGAGGAAGTTTATTTGAATGCTTTTCCGCACGACTTATATTCGGAATATTAAATCGACATATTTCAATATGACTATATGAAAGGAGCTTTTTATGGAGGCACTAAAAACAATTTGGGACTTTTTTCAAAATGAAGTCCTCGGTATGAACTGGCTGAATCGCCTCATTGAAACATTTTTGAACGCTTGCGGTTTAGATACCACGGGCAAAATAGGAGGAAGTATTCAGTTTTTCATCTATGATACTGTAAAAATTATGGTACTGCTCGGCGTTTTGATTTTGATTATCTCGTATATTCAAAGTTATTTCCCGCCCGAAAGAGCTAAAAGATACTCGGCAGATTTCACGGAATATGGGCGAATATCATCGCCGCTCTGCTCGGTACGGTGACACCGTTTTGCTCCTGTTCCTCTATTCCGTTGTTTATCGGGTTTACAAGCGCAGGCTTGCCGCTTGGCGTTACATTCTCCTTTTTGATTTCTTCGCCGATGGTTGACCTCGGAAGCCTTGTCTTACTGATGAGTATTTTCGGCTGGAAAGTTGCTGTTTTATATGTAATATTCGGTTTGGTAATCGCTGTGGCTGGCGGAACGCTAATTGAAAAGTTGCACCTCGATAATCAAGTGGAAGAATATATCCGAAACGGTCACTCGATTGATGTTCCGCAGGAGGAACTGCATTTCAAAGACCGTATGAAATTTGCGTGGGAACAGGTTGTTGAAACCGCTAAAAAGGTTGCTCCTTATGTTCTGATCGGCGTGGGCATTGGTGCTTTCATTCACAACTGGATTCCTGAAGAATTTATTGTCAAAGCACTTGGCGAAAATAATCCGTTTGGCGTAATTCTTGCTACGATAGTCGGTATTCCGATGTATGCGGATATTTTCGGTACAATTCCGATTGCAGAAGCCCTGCTTGCAAAAGGTGCTTTGCTCGGCGTTGTCCTTTCCTTTATGATGGGCGTTACAACGCTCTCGCTCCCTTCAATAATTATGCTTCGCAAAGCAGTTAAGCCGAAACTGCTCGGTATTTTCATTGGAATATGTGCCGCTGGTATTATTATTGTAGGCTATCTTTTCAACGCAATACAATATTTAATTGTTTAATTTTAGGAGGTTATTATTATGGCATTATTTAACTTTGGAAAGAAAAAGGAAGAAGAAAAGAAAACACCTGCTTGCGCTTGTAGCTGCGGTTGTGCTGCCAGCGAAGCAGAAAGCATTACAAACGATTGCTGTCCTGATTTGAAAGAGGGAGAAATCTGCTGTATCAAAGTGTTAGGGGCAGGTTGTAAATCCTGTCACGAACAATTTGAATACACAAAGCAGGCAGTAAAGGATATGGGACTTTCCGTAGAGGTCGAATACATTACCGATATGCAGAAAGTAATGGAATACGGTGTTATGAGTATGCCTGCCCTTGTTGTCAACGAAAAGGTTGTTGCTATGGGTAAGGTTTTGAAAGCTGCTGATGTGGTTGCTCTGCTGCACAAGCTGGGGTTTTAACGATGGATAAGAAAAAGGTAGCCTTTATTTGTGTGCATAACTCCTGCCGCAGTCAGATTGCAGAAGCACTTGGAAAACATTTGGCGGGAGATAAGTTTGATTTCTATTCTGCCGGAACAGAAACAAAATCACAAATCAATCAGGACGCTGTGCGGCTTATGAAACAGCTTTATGGGATAGATATGGAGCAAAGCCAGTATAGCAAGACGATTGATAAAATCCCTACGCCCGATATTGCGATTTCAATGGGGTGTGATGTCGGTTGTCCCTATATCGGTAGAGCGTTTGATGATAATTGGGGACTTCCCGATCCGACGGGCAAAAGTGATGAATGTTTTATACAGGTCATTGAGAGAATATCTCAAAAAATAAAAGACTTGAAATTAGAAAAGTAACATGAAAGCCACAGAATGGATATATTGCCCTATCTGCGGCAATAAAACTCGCACAATGATACGGGAAGATACAGAATTAAGAAACTTCCCTCTCTACTGTCCGAAGTGCAAAAAGGAAACAATCATCAATGCTCAGGATATGAAAGTCACGCTTGCAGAACACAAATAAGATTTTTATGTATGCCGCCGCATGGGTGATACCATAGCGGCGGTTTTTCGTGCCTATCGGCTGTCTCTGTCAAAGGATTTCTTTCTCTGTCTCGGCTGGTTTCTCTGCTTACCCTCCGCCTGAAGCTGACGCAGGCGTTTCAGCACGCTCTCTCGTTCAGGCGGCTTTGCCTGCTCTTTTTGGGCAGGTTTCTGTTTTTCCCTGACCTGCCTC
>NZ_JBKXNW010000051.1:0-2975 GCF_047012705.1 Pseudoruminococcus sp.
GCTTTCTTCTGCAAGTCCTGCGCTTCGTCACGGGAAAACCAAAACTGCTTCTTGATCGTTCTTTTCATAAATGGATTTCATCCTTTCTCTTGAAATGTGTGGTGCTTCTTGCACGGGGTATTAGGGGGTTCCCCTAACGAGCGATTTACTGTTTTTGCCGGTAGGAGTAAAAACAGTCTGCTCGTTAAGATAATACAGAGCGTTCGGGGGAACCCCGTTCTCATTGAGATCAGCGTTCTTTGTCCGCCCTGACTGGCTTAAAAGGCACAGCTACGATCTCATTGTTGACTCTCATAAAGCGTTCGGGGTATTTGAATTTCTCACGGTATTTCTCCGCAAGGTCAGGTGGGAGGGACTGGAACCTCTCTGCATCGAAAGGTGCGTAAGCAATGAAAAACTTCCCGCAGATAATGTCCAGCATCTCACGGGAAGGCTCCATCATATAGCACTTTTCAATTTTCCAAGCGTTCTCGCCAAACATATAACCGTCCAGTCTGACGCACGGGTCAGTTCCGTCAAGGCACGACCCGAAGATGGAATAGCCACCCATTCCAGCCTGAAACGCCTTGTTGTTGGAGCTGACGCCATAGGTTCTTGACCTCTCATCGTATGGCTTGTCAAAGCTATCCTGCGTGAAAACAATATAGCCGGAGAGGTGTTCTTTGCCCTCATTTTCCGCTTCACAAAAGCGGCTACGCATTTCGGCAAAGGTCATTTCAACGGCTTGTGGCTCTCCATAAACCGCACGATTCGGGGTCAGCCCGTTGACCTTGCCCTCCTCATTGCAGATGATGGCGACCTCATCTTCAAAAGGCATATATTCCTCAATATCGCCGCCGACCACCTCCTGCATCGCTTCCAAGGTGTCGTCGATCTTGATCATCTTGGGGTACTTGTTCGGCTCCACAAGCAGAACGGAAATCTTTCCGTCGCTTGCTTTCACCGGCTCCTTGCAGAGCGATTTGTCGAAAGAAATCGACTTGAACCCGATACTGTCCACGAAGTAGAAGCCGGGATTCAGGGTGTCACTCTCCCTGATTTCGACTACATCCGATACGGAAAGAGAGCGTCCCTTGTAGTCGGCAGGATGGTCAACATTGAACTTCTGATAGATGTTTTCGAGGGAGATACAGTCCATTTTGCCGTCATAAACTCTGTCGTAAGCGGCTGCGTTGACTTCCTTAGTGCCTTTGATTTTTTCGAGGGATTCCATTCCGATGAAGCACACATTGGCGGTATCCCTGTCCACATTGATCTGATAAATGCTAAACTCAGTCATCGTTCATTCGTCCTTTCTTTGGTTTTGTTGCGGTGGATACCGAGCTGGAAACAAAGAAAGTCATTGTAGTCCTTGCCGCAGGGCGGAGGGCTGTCAATGACTTCATACTTGCTCGGCAATATGGTTTTCAGCGCAAGGCTGGCTTTTCTCCCGGCATTATCGTTATCGAAGTGCAGGAAGATTTTCATTATCTGCGGCTTCTCATCGAGGTACTTCACAAGAGCCGCAGGAGTAGTGCTGTCCTCGATTCTCTCCTTGGGCAGATACACACCGGCGAGGGAAACAAGGTTGTCTGTACGCCACTCTCTGCCCGCCATCTTTTCAAGTGTCGCATAGGAAAGCAGGTCAATGGCACACTCAAAGAGATGCACCGTACTGCTGTCGCTGTCTGCGATCCGAAAAGAATAGTGCTTGTCACTGCCGGAGCAGTCACCCAAAACACGGCGGTCATTGGTCGCTCGGTAGGACGCATAGCGAGGGATATTCTTCTCATCAAAGCCCACGCACACAAGGTTGTGATACGGCAGGCTCTCGAAAATCAGCCCCTTGTCAATGCAGTATTGGATGATGGCATAGTCGATGCCTCTGCCGAAAAGATACTCTGTAATTCTTTCTGTGGAAGCACTTTTATCCGGCAGAAGCAAGATCTTCGGCTCTGTTTTCTGCTTGGGCTTGACCGTCACCGTCGGCATCACCGCCGCCTTTCCCATCAGTGTTTCGACCGCTTCTACAAAAGAACAGCCCTTGACTTTCACAAGATAGTCAAGGGCATTGTAGCCGCCGATGCGCTGTGACCACCACATCCACTTGCCGTTTGAAATCTTCAAGCTGTCGTGGGTGCGGGTGGTATAATTGTTGCCGGAAATGCGGACAAGCTCCTGTGGCTCACAGCTTTGCAGATAGGTCAACAGGTCGATTTGCCGTGCCTGTTCCACCACCTCCGGTGGGATATACGGCATAAAATCACCTGCTTTCCCGTTGCTGTTTCTTCTCCTGCCGTTGCAGGCTCTTATCCGCTTCCGTTTCGATGGAGTCCCGGATGGTATCCATATGCTCGGTTTCTCTGTCCCGGAACTCCTTATACACATCACTCAGAGGACAAGGGGAACGAAGCAAAGCCCTTGCCTTTTCCGGCTCAAGCTCCAGCTCCTCCATACACATTACGATGTCCTCCCGCATCGTGTATTCGTAGGTGTGGTTGAGGATTTCGGACGGCTCCTGATGCAGTAGCCAGTCCCGGTATTTGTCCTGCTCGGCTTTCATTTTCTCATAAAGGCGAGCATTGTAATCTTTTACGCTCATAGCGAACACCTCCTTCAAAATAGAAATAGCCGCCTGATTTCTTTTGAAAACCAAGCGGCTATGTATGTGGCTTATTCTATTGTTAAAACAAAGCGGCGGGATCAATTCATATCGTTATTATCCTTAATGCCTTCGTTCATTTTCTTAATCTTCCTTTTCCACACAAAATACTGAGCTACCCAAGCAGCGAGAAAGATCGCTACGAATATACCTACATAAGACAGAATTCCACCGGTCGAATGGGGCATCCAGTTGGCAAAATAAGAGATGGGGAACATAATCACGCAAGCAATTGCAAAATAAAACCCGCTTTGCTTTGCAAGACTCCACGAATCAATTTCCCAAATAACCGAAGCCATTGCAAAGCCTGTGCCCATTATTCCGCTCAGACCGG
>NZ_JBKXNW010000052.1:0-2796 GCF_047012705.1 Pseudoruminococcus sp.
GCATAACTTTCGGCTCGAATAAGAAAGTATGGTGGAAAGGTGCTTGCGGTCACGAGTGGGAAACAAGCGTAAAGGCTCGTTCCAACGGCGAGAAATGCCCGATATGTTCAGGTGCAAGAGTAGTCACGGGCATTAATGATTTAAGTACATTGAAGTCGGAATTGGCTTCTGAATGGTCTGAGAAAAATAAAATCAAACCGACAGAGGTATCTATCGGCTCACACAAGAAAGTGATATGGAAATGTAAATTAGGACACGAATGGATAGCCACTGTAAAGAGCAGAACCATCAATAGAACAGGTTGCCCGTACTGCTCCCATAACAAAGTGCTTGCAGGATTTAATGACCTTGCAACAGTATTGCCGGAAGTAGCAGCAGAATGGTCGGACAAAAATGAAAAGAAGCCTACCGAAGTTATGGCGTTTGCAAACAGCAAGGCTTGGTGGAAGTGCAGAACCTGCGGTTATGAATGGAATACGCTTATCTCTACACGCTCAGGTGGTAGTAAATGCCCTTGTTGCAGTGGATATACATTCATAAAAGGAAAGAATGACCTGAAAAGTACACACCCACAGATAGCCGAGGAATGGTCAGAGAAGAATTTTCCTCTGAAACCGAATGAGGTCAATGCAAAGTCGAGGAAAAATGTCTGGTGGAGATGCGGTAAATGCGGTAGCGAGTGGAAATCAGTTATCAATGCCCGTGTGAAAGGAACGGTATGTCCCGTGTGTGCAGAAAGGGCAGTGCTTGCCGGATGCAATGACCTTGCAACAACTGATAGAGAATTACTTGTTGAGTGGGATTATGAATTAAACAAGTTAAAACCGACAGAAGTTTCAAGAAATTCGGCAAAGAGAGCGTGGTGGAAATGCAGATACGGTCATTCTTGGAGTATGAAGATAAACGAGCGTACTGTTCTTGGAAAAGGGTGCAGGATGTGTGAGCAGGAGTATCTGTCATTGTTCCCGGCTCTTGCAATCAGTTATTATGCCAATTTGAAAGGATTGAAAGTTGAACTTGGCTCTGATAGGTTATTCGGCATTCCACTTGATGTATATATTCCACTGGAGCAGGTTGCCATTCAAGTGAATACGGACTCGGAGAAGATAGATATACTAAAGGAACATCTCTGTAAACAACGTGGAATCAAACTCATTAAGTTGCCGATGAAGCCAAACGAAGTGGAACCCGAATATGCACAGCGTATCAAAGCAGCATTTCAGAGCGTACATATATTTATATCTTCCGATACAGAAGAAGATGTTAAGATAATCAGGAAAATATTTAAGAACTGGAGGAACAGCCGATGAGAGAAAAGAAATATCACATTTACCTAACCGATGATGAGCAAAGCAGAGTGATACAGTCGCTTATCAATCTGAAAAATAACCTCATAGTACAAGGAAGATACACCGACGCAGTAGATGAAGTTCTTCTGAAAGTGCTGTCCGCAAAGAAAAAGAAACTGAAAATCAAATAATTTCAAGCATTTATGCCGTCTGTTTTTTAACCGAAACAGGCGGATTTTTTTGTTGTCAAAAATTTTTTGAAATTTTTTTCGGAAAAGCAGCGATTTTGGGTGTCCAAAATGAAGCCTTTTGTGCAATGAGTGAAGGGGTTAATTCCTGATGATGAAAACGGAAGCCTTTTCACTTGTTCTTTGACAACTGAATACACAGGTCGTTAAGACTTTAATTCTGATGATAGCCACTTTAGTGGGTACGCCGAAACTTCTGAAAATTTCAGAACAGCGAGAACTCCTGCTATGAGTATCGGATTGCAACCGATATGGCGATGACAGTCAGAAAGATAATGATACTTCTCTACGGAGCTGGCGGAGTACCCGGCAGAGGTTAGATTCCTATGATACAGATAAGCAACCTGTTCCTTAACGACTTCCCGAAAGCGATATGCTTGGCAAGGGATATTGAGAATAAATATTGCCACGACCGTTTAGGAAATGAAACGGTCAAGTACATAGCCGTTTCTATTGGCTATGAATAACTTGAAAGGAGGACGCAAGAGGTGTCAAACTGCAAAACGATTGCCATATGCAATCAAAAAGGCGGAGTCGGAAAGACAACGACAACGGTTAATCTTGGCGTTGGGCTTGCAATGCAGGGTAAGAAAGTCTTGCTCATTGACGCAGACCCACAGGGAGATTTAACCACCTGTCTCGGTTGGAGAGATACTGACAACTTGGGTATCACGCTTGCAACGAAACTTACAGATGTGATTAGTGAAACGATGAATGACCCGACAGACGGTATCCTGCACCACGAGGAAGGTGTTGACCTTTTACCGGCGAACCTTGAACTTTCGGCGATGGAATATAACCTAATGAACGCTATGAGCAGAGAAACCACTTTGAGGAATTATTTAAGTCAGGTCAAAGACAGATATAATTTTGTTCTGATTGACTGTATGCCCTCACTGAGTATGGTAACACTCAATGCTCTATCTGCGGCAGACAGCGTGATTATTCCGGTGCAGGCACAGTATTTGCCGGCTAAGGGTATGACCCAGCTTGTGCAGACCATTTCAAAAGTCAGGAAGTATATCAATCAGGACATTAAGATAGACGGTATGCTTCTCACTTTGGTGGATAATCGCACAAACCTCGCCAAAAGTACGGTGGAAGCGTTGCGGGAGAATTTCGGAAATCAGATTAAGCTGTATCGCACATCTATTCCGATTGCTGTAAAAGCCGCAGAAACTTCTTCCAAAGGCAAGAGCATTTTTGCTTATGAGCCAAACAGCACAGTGTCTAAGGCATACGCTGAATTTACAAAGGAG
>NZ_JBKXNW010000053.1:0-708 GCF_047012705.1 Pseudoruminococcus sp.
ATAAGGCGATTACGGAGAGAATTGCTTTAAAGAAGAAGATAAATGATAATTTAGTTGCTTGACAATGTTGCAGTAATCGTTTCTTGAAGTTGTTTTAGGAACTGAATTTCCTCTGTTGATTCTTTCATTTGCTCAAGAACTAATTTGCCAACCTTATTGAATGCCGCCAGTTTTTCTTTTGAAGGAATCATTAACGGAAAAGAAGCCAATTCTTCTCCTGAAACTCTTTGGCGACCACTTGAACCATTCATAAATTGCAATGCAAAGGTTACAAATTTTGAGTTTCTAATGAGAAAATAGTAAAAGCAAGATGGAATATCATCTTTAGAAGCAAAAACAATATATTCAGTTGAACCAAAAGCAACTTCTCCCTCATTAAGAATATTTATATATGCAGCTTTACCATTTTCAAGACACGGTGTAATACGTGCGATTAAAGTATCTCCATTTATAAAACGGACACCACCGTTATATGGCTTAGTTGTATCTCCAGTAGGTATGCAACCACTTGTCGGTAATGTTGACATATCGAAGCAACGGGCTTCAACACCCTTAGAAAGAGGTCGAGAGGGATTAACCAGTGCAATATCAGCCAACGTACAATCTGTATCATCACAAGAAAAGAATAAATTATCGAAGTACGCTTGAGCAGTTGCTTCTAAATTATCATTTACAATAGAACTCCCATCAGTGGCGGGAGTTAAAACA
>NZ_JBKXNW010000053.1:882-2304 GCF_047012705.1 Pseudoruminococcus sp.
GAAAAAGATAAGGAACTTTCAGAACAGAATTTAGTAGAGTCTTTCTTATCGGCAAAGCGTATTGAAGGCTGTTCTGAGAAAACCTTGAAATACTATAATGCAACGATACAGTCAATGCTTGATGGCATTGGAAAGAGTATCAAATATGTTGTGACCGATGATATTCGTTGCTATTTGACCGAGTATCAGGCTAAGAAAAAATCCAGTAAAGTTACGATAGATAATATAAGACGAATACTTTCCAGTTTTTTCTCTTGGCTTGAGGACGAGGATTATATTTTGAAAAGTCCGGTCAGGCGAATACATAAGGTTAAGACCGGAACGAACATTAAAGAAACTTATTCAGATGAAGCACTTGAATTGATGAGGGATAATTGCACGGAACTCAGGGACTTGGCAATGATTGATATGCTTGCTTCAACGGGTATGCGTGTCGGAGAAATGGTGTTACTAAATCGTGAGGATATAGATTTTAACGAAAGAGAATGTGTTGTTTTCGGCAAAGGCGATAAGGAACGAATTGTATATTTTGATGCAAGAACAAAAATACATTTGCAGAATTATCTAAACAGTCGCAAGGACGATAACCCGGCACTTTTTGTATCATTACAATCTCCGTATAATCGAATGAATATCGGAGGTATTGAAGTGAGATTACGACAGCTTGGAAAACGATTGGGACTAAATAAGGTACACCCTCATAAATTCAGGCGAACACTTGCGACAATGGCAATAGACAAAGGAATGCCAATAGAGCAGCTTCAGCAGCTCTTGGGACATAAAAGAATAGATACTACATTGCAATATGCAATGGTTAAGCAGAGTAATGTGAAAATTGCTCATAGAAAATACATTGGTTAAGGTGGTAGGAATGAAAGAAGGATACAGATTTCTTGGGGAATATATACGACAGGTAGATATTCGCAATAAGGAAGGAAAAAAAGAAAATCTCTTAGGTGTTTCTGTACAAAAGCAGTTTATTCAGTCTATTGCAAATACTGTTGGGACAGATTTTACAAAGTATAAGATAGTTAAAAAAGGACAATTCACATATATACCAGATACCTCTCGTAGAGGAGATAAAATCGCTATTGCATTGCTTGAAGATTATGAAGAAGGGCTTGTAAGCAATGTTTATACAGTATTTGAGGTGATAGATACAGAGAAACTTTTGCCGGAATATTTAATGTTGTGGTTTAGCCGCCCTGAATTTGATAGATATGCTCGTTTTAAATCGCACGGCAGTGTACGTGAAGTAATGGATTGGGAGGAAATGTGTAAGGTGGAACTTCCAGTACCAGATATTGAAAAGCAGAGAAAAATTGTGAAAGCCTACAAGACAATAACCGATAGAATAGCTTTGAAACAGAAGATAAATGATAATTTAGTAGCTTGATAATTTGGTTAAAAGTGTATCTTTCA
>NZ_JBKXNW010000054.1:0-1407 GCF_047012705.1 Pseudoruminococcus sp.
ACTGCAAAACGATTGCTATATGCAATCAAAAAGGCGGAGTTGGAAAGACGACCACCACGGTAAACCTCGGCGTCGGTCTTGCAATGCAGGGAAAAAAAGTGCTGCTCATAGACGCAGACCCACAGGGCGACTTAACCACTTGTCTCGGTTGGCAGGATACAGACAACTTGGGTATCACGCTTGCAACGAAACTCACAGATGTCATAAATGAAACGATATTCTGCACCACGACGAAGGTGTTGACCTTGTTCCTGCAAACCTTGAGCTTTCTGCAATGGAATTTAACCTTGTCAACGCAATGAGCAGAGAAACAGCCTTGAGAAATTATCTCAGCGAAGTGAAGGACAAATACGACTATATCCTTATAGATTGTATGCCTTCCCTCGGAATGGTAACAATCAATGCTCTATCTGCGGCAGACAGCGTTATTATTCCTGTTCAGGCTCAGTATTTACCGGCAAAAGGAATGACGCAGCTTGTTCAGACCATTTCAAGGGTTAAGAAGCGTATCAATCCGAACTTAAAGATTGACGGTATGCTTCTCACTTTGGTGGATAGCCGTACCAACCTCGCCAAAAGCACGGTAGAAGCTCTGAGAGAAAACTTCGGTAATCAAATCAAGATGTATCGAACATATATCCCGATTGCCGTAAAAGCCGCAGAGACTTCTTCCAAAGGCAAGAGCATTTTTGCCTACGAACCGGGCAGCACGGTGTCAAAGGCGTACACCGAATTTACAAAGGAGGTGTTAGCCGATGGCAGGAAGAAAGAGCGACTTCACTCTCACGAAGCTCGATGACTTATTTTCTACGCAGGAACAGAGAGATGAAGAAAAGCTTTCAAAAATCCGAGATATTCCCTTGACTGAGATTGACGATTTCCCCGACCACCCTTTTAAGGTGCGTGATGACGAGGATATGGCACAGCTCATTGAGAGTATTAAGGAACGAGGGGTTATTACTCCGGCGACGGTAAGGCAGAAAGAGGACGGCAGATACGAACTCATTTCAGGACACAGGCGAAAGCGAGCCTGTGAGCTTGCCGGGTTTGATACGCTCCGTTGTGAAGTCGTTGAACTGAACCGAGACGAAGCCACGATTTTAATGGTTGAGAGCAACTACCAAAGGTCGCAGATACTTCCCTCGGAAAAAGCCTATGCCTACAAAATGCGTTTGGAAGCAATGAAAAGGCAAGGAGAACGCACGGATTTAACTTGTGACCCACTGGGGGACAAGTTGGTGGGAACAAAATCTGTAATGTTGTTAGCTGATAAATCAGATGACAGCAAAACGCAGATTCAGCGATATATTCGCCTTACAAACCTTGTTCCCGAACTTTTGGAATATGTGGACGAGGGGCGAATTAAAATGCGACCGGCGGTTGAATTGTCTTTTCTCGATGAGGACA